>NZ_CDXDOR010000003.1:70233-105268 GCF_978021225.1 Frankia sp. CeTa3Moorea
AGCCGTGGGCTCGGCTCGGCGTCGACGTCGACAACGACTTCGAACCGCTCTACATCGTGACGCCGGACAAGAAACCGCAGGTCAGCAAGCTCAAGGCGCTCGTGAAAGACGCCAGCGAGCTCTACCTCGCGACGGATGAGGACCGCGAGGGCGAGGCCATCGCCTGGCATCTGCTCCAGACGCTGAAGCCGACGGTGCCGGTCAAGCGGATGGTGTTCCACGAGATCACCCCCCAGGCGATCCAGCGGGCCGTCGACAATCCGCGCGAGATCGACGCGAACCTGGTCAACGCTCAGGAAACGCGTCGCATCCTGGACCGCCTCTACGGCTACGAGGTCTCTCCCGTGCTGTGGAAGAAGGTCATGCCGAGGCTGTCGGCGGGCCGGGTCCAGAGCGTGGCGACCCGCATCCTGGTGGAGCGGGAACGTGCCCGGATGCGGTTCCGCTCGGCGGAGTACTGGAACATCGAGGGCCTGTTCGGAGCGACCGTCGCCCGCCAGGCGTGGTCGGACGCGGACGGCACACCGGGGTCCGGGCCGGGCGGACCCAGCGCCGGATCCGCCCGCGGCGACGGGGTCGAGAAGACCCCGCTCCCGGCGACCCTGGTCGCCCTGAACGGCAACCGGATTGCGACGGGTCGTGACTTCTCCCCGACGGGGCAACTCGTCTCCTCCGGGGTGACGCGGCTGGACGAGGCCGCCGCCCGGTCGCTGGCCGAGCGGCTCGCCGACGCCGCATTCACGGTGCGCTCGGTGGAGACCAAGCCCTACCGCCGTTCGCCGTACCCGCCGTTCATGACCTCGACGTTGCAGCAGGAGGCCGGCCGTAAACTGCGTTTCTCCAGCCAGCGCACGATGCAGGTGGCGCAGCGGCTGTACGAGAACGGCTACATCACCTACATGCGGACGGACTCGACGAACCTGTCCGAGACCGCTCTGACCGCGGCCCGCGCGCAGGCGGCGAGCCTGTACGGGCCGGAGTACGTGCCGGCACGCCCCCGCACGTACGCCAAGAAGGTCAAGAACGCGCAGGAGGCCCACGAGGCCATCCGACCCGCCGGAGACCACTTCCGGACCCCGGGTGAGGTTCGTGGCGAGCTCGACGTCGACTCCTACCGGCTCTACGAGCTGATCTGGCAGCGGACGGTGGCCAGCCAGATGGCGGACGCCCGCGGCACGAGCGCCACGATCCGGCTCGGCGCGACCTCGTCCACCGGGGAGGACGCCGAGTTCTCGGCATCGGGGAAGGTCATCACCTTCCCCGGCTTCCTGCGCGCCTACGTCGAGGGCGCCGACGATCCAGACGCGGAACTGGAGGACCGGGAGCGGCGGCTGCCGGACGTACGCCAAGGCGACCCACTGACCACCCGCTCGCTGACCCCCCGCGGGCACACCACCAGCCCGCCGGCGCGCTTCACCGAGGCCAGCCTGGTCAAGACGCTCGAGGAGCTCGGGATCGGTCGGCCGTCCACCTACGCCTCGATCATCGGCACCATCCAGGACCGCGGCTACGTGTGGAAGAAGGGCTCGGCCCTGGTGCCGAGCTTCGTCGCGTTCGCTGTCGTCGGCCTGTTGGAGGACCACTTCACCCGGCTGGTCGACTACCGGTTCACCGCGACGATGGAGGACGACCTCGACGACATCGCCGCCGGCACGGCCGCCTCGACCGACTGGCTGACCCGCTTCTACTTCGGAACCGGCGACGGCACCGACCCGGCCGCCGACGGACTGAAGCATCTGGTCAATGAGCGGCTCGGAGAGATCGACGCCCGCGAGGTGAACTCGATCCCCCTCGGCGAGACCGACGACGGCACCCTGCTGGTCGTACGGGTGGGCCGCTACGGCCCCTACGTCCAGCACGAGGAGCGCCGTGCCAGCGTGCCGGACGATCTCGCACCGGACGAACTCACCGTCGGCAAGGCGCTGGAGCTGCTGGCCGCGCCCAGTGGCGACCGGGTGCTGGGAATCGACCCGGCGTCGGGGGCGACCATCACGGCGAAGGCGGGTCGCTTCGGCCCCTACGTCACCACCGACACCGACCCGCCGCGCACGTCCAGTCTGCTGCGTGGCATGTCGTTGGAGACGCTGACCCTCGACGACGCCGTGCGGTTGCTCACCCTTCCGCGCATTCTGGGTGCGGGGGAGGACGGGGAGGAGGTCACCGCCCAGAATGGTCGCTATGGCCCATATGTGAAGAAAGGCACCGAAAGTCGGTCGTTGGAATCCGAGGATCAGTTGTTCACCGTGACCCTGGACGAGGCCTTGGTGCTGCTCTCCCAGCCCAAGGCCCGCGGTCGGCGCCAGGCCGCGCAGAGCCCGCCGCTGCGAGAGCTCGGGACCGACCCGGCCAGCGGCAAGCCGATGGTGGTGCGGGAGGGCCGGTTCGGCCCCTACGTCACCGACGGTGAGACCAACGCCAGTCTGCGCAAGGGCGACACGGTCGAGACGATCACCGATGAGCGTGCCGCGGAGCTGCTGGCAGACCGTCGGGCCCGCGGACCGGCCACCGCGAAGCGTTCTGCCCGGGGCACCGCGAAGACCGGCCCGAAAACCACCAAGGCCAAGCCGGGTACGGCGAAGACCGGCACCGCGAAGACCGGCACCGCGAAGACCGGCACCGCGAAGACCGGCACCGCGAAGACCGGCACCGCGAAGACCGGCACCGCCAGGTCCAAGACCGCCCAGACGGTGACGGACGACGGCGATGGCTCCGGTAGCTCCGATGGCTCCGGTAGCTCCGGTAGCTCGTCGTCCAGTGGCACCCGCCGGACGGACTGATGGCGCTGCCGATCGGTGGGAGCCCTGGAGAACCTGGAGAAGCGGACGCGCCCCGGGTGGTTTCCGAGGTCACGGCGTTCACTGTCGGCGACTTGGAGTCCACACCTGGTGACACAGGGTCGTCCGATGTGACCGGCAGGTCCACCGCCCCGGTCGAGACGTCCGGAGGAGACCCTGTGGCCACCGACCATGCAGCCGGGCATCGGGACGCCGGGCGGCGCCCACCCCGGCCCGTCCGGCGACCGCGGGCCCGCCGCTCGCCGAGCAGGCATCCGGTGACGACGGTTCCCTCGCCGCCGCTGCCGTCCGCCATCGCCGCCGGAGGCGACAGCGACATCCGGGCCGTCCTGCGAATCCCCGCGTTCCGCCGGATGTGGATTCAGCTCAGCCTGTCCAGCCTGGGTGACTGGATGGGTCTGCTGGCAACGACCGCACTGGTGACCCAGCTCCAGGAGAGCTTCTCCGGGCAGGCGTACGCCATCGGCTCGCTGCTGATCGTCCGGTTGATGCCGGCCCTGATCCTGGGCCCACTCGCCGGTGCCCTCGCCGACAGGCTGGACCGCCGGCTGACCATGGTCGTGACGGACGTCATGCGGTTCGGGCTGTTCATGTCGATCCCGATCATCGGAACGCTCGAGTGGCTGCTCATCGCCTCGTTCCTGGTGGAGGCGGTCACCCTGGTGTGGGCGCCGGCAAAGGACGCAAGCGTCCCGCACCTGGTCCCCAAGGAGCAGCTCGCAGCCGCCAACACCCTCAGCCTGATCATGACCTACGGCACGGCCCCGATCGCCGCGACGATCTTCACAATGCTTGCGACGATCTCACGGACGCTCGGCTCCAGCGTGTCGTTCTTCCATGACTCCTCGGTCGACCTCGCGTTGTACTTCAATGCGGCGACGTTCCTCGGCTCGGCAATCGTGATCTGGGGACTGAAGGGCATCGGACGGGCCGCGCGGCCGGAGACCGGCCCCGAGCCCGGGTTCCTGGCCTCCATCACCGAGGGATGGCGCTACGTCGGCCAGGACAAACTGGTCCGCGGACTCGTCGTGGGCATCCTGGGCGGGTTCGCCGGCGCCGGCTGCGTCATCGCCCTCGGCCGGCTCTACGTCGAGATCTTGGGCGGCGGCGACTCCGCGTACGGGGTGCTCTTCGGCGCGGTGTTCGTCGGCCTCGCCGCCGGCATGGCCGCCGGTCCCAGGCTGCTCGGCGACTACAGTCGGACTCGCCTGTTCGGCGTCTGCGTGACCGGGGCGGGTATCACCCTGGTGATCGTCGCGATCATCCCGAACCTGGTCATCGCCTGCATCCTCGTGGTCGCGGTGGGGGCGTTCGCCGGCGTGGCCTGGGTGACCGGATACACCCTGCTCCAAGCCGAGGTCTCCGACGAGCTGCGGGGGCGCACCTTCGCCCTGGTGCAGTCGCTGGTCCGCATCGACCTGCTGCTCGTGCTCGCCGCCGCGCCCGGGCTCGTTGGCCTCATCGGCTCGCACGAGATCCATCTGTGGGGCGACATCAACGTCCGCGCGGACGGCGTCACCGCGGTCCTGCTCGCCGGCGGGCTGCTCGCCGTCGCGGTCGGCCTGTTCGCCTATCGGCAGATGGACGACCCGACCGGAGCCGCGGTCTGGCCCGAGCTGTGGAACGCGCTGCGCGGCCGGCAGCCGGCGGCCGTACGTCCCCGCCACGCCGGCCTGTTCATCGCGATCGAGGGCGTCGATGGCGCCGGCAAGAGCACCCAGGTGGAGCTGCTGCGGACGTGGCTCGCCTCCTCCGGCCGGGAGGTGGTGGTGACCTCCGAATCCGGCGGCACCGCGCTGGGAGCGGGCCTGCGGGAACTGCTCCTCGACCCGACGGTACGGCTGCACGCCCGGACCGAGGCGCTGCTGACCGCGGCGGACCGCGCTGAACACGTCGCGCGGGTGATCGAACCCGCGCTGGCCCGGGGAGCGATCGTCATCACCGATCGTTACGTCGACTCGTTCATCGCCTTCCAGAGCGTGAGCCGGGCCATCGGCACCGACGAGCTGTCCGTCCTCGCCCAGTGGGCGACGCACCCGCTGCTTCCCGACGTCACGGTCCTGTTGGATCTGCCGGCAGAGATCGTCCTGCGCCGCATGCGGATGGCCGCGTATCCCGGTCCGCCGCCGGGGCCGCCGGACGGCCCGGCCGAGGCGGACGACGCCGGGAAGTTGACCTTCCATAGCCGGGTACGCGAGGCGTTCCGCCGGCTGGCGCAGAAGGAGCCCGATCGTTATCTTCCGCTCGACGCGACGCGGTCACCGGAGGAGATCCACGCCGAGATCCGCTCGTTCATGGCCAGCCGCATCGATCGGCTGGCCGTCCCGCTCGGTGTGCTCTGACCGATGCGCTCCGGACCGACGCGGCTTGGGGATGATGGCCCAGTGACGATCTGGGAGACGCTCGTCGGGCAGGACGCGGTGGTCGCGATGCTGAGCGCCGCGGCGTCCGCGGCGTCCGCGGCGTCCGCCGCGAGTGCCGGGCTCGCGAGTGGAGGCGGCGCGCCGGCCGCCGCCCGTGCCGGGATGACGCACTCGTGGCTGTTCACCGGACCCGCCGGGGCAGGTCACCAGGACGCGGCGCGTGCCTTCGCCGCAAGCCTCACCTGCGAGAACGAGCCGCCGGGCTGCGGCGAGTGCACCGGCTGCCACACCGTGCTCACCGACACGGCCACCGATCTGCGAACCGTGCAGCCGGAAGGGCTCTCGCTCGGCGTGAAGGACGTGCGCGCGCTGGTACGCGACGCTGCCAGCGCCCCGACGGCCGGCCGCTGGCGCATCCTGCTGATCACCGATGCGGACCGGCTCACCGAGGCCGCGGCGAACGCCCTGCTCAAGGCCCTCGAGGAGCCGGCGGATCGGGCGGTGTTCCTGCTCTGCGCCCCCTCCGTGGAGGACGTGCTGCCCACCATCCGTTCCCGCTGCCGGACGGTCGCGCTACGGCTGCCCTCGGCCGCGGACGTCCGCGACGCGCTGGTTCGCGAGGGAGTCGACGAGCAGGTCGCCGAGACGGCGGCGCGGGCTTCCCAGGGTCATCTGGCCCTGGCGCGCCGGCTCGCCACGGATGAGCGGGTCCGGGCCAACCGGGCGGCAGTGTTGCGTATCCCGGCCCGGCTCGGCCAGGTCGGTGGCTGCCTGGCCGCGGCGGCCGATCTGGTGAACGCGGCGAACGCCGACGCGGAGGCCGCGAATGCGGAACGCGACGAGGTGGAGACCGAGGCGCTGAAGACCGCACTCGGCGTCGGTGCCACGGCGGTCGGCGGGACGTCCAGGTCCGCGCGGGCCCCGAAGGCGGGGGCCAAGGGCCGGACGATGGTGGTGCGGGGTGCCGCGGGGGCGCTCAAGGAGCTGGAGCGGACCCAGAAGAGCCGAGGTCGCCGCACCGTCCTCGATGCACTGGACCGGGCCCTGGTGGACCTCGCGGGGCTGTACCGGGATGTCCTGGTCCAACAGCTCGGCGCCGGCGTCGACGCGATCCATCCTGATCATTGCGTCGAGGCCGCCGGCTACGCCGCGGCCTCCGCTCCGGAACAGACACTGCGCCGGCTGGAGGCCGTCCTCACGACCCGGGCGTCGCTGGCCAGGAATCCCGGCCTCGTCCCGCTGCTCGCGGTGGAGTCGCTCACCCTCGCACTACGCGACGCCTGACGACCCGCAATCCGCGACCGGCGACCGGCGACCGGCGACCGGCGACCGGCGGTGGGGACGAACCGGCGTAATGGCCTGTCTGGGCGGAAGGCCGGGCATATCCTGATCGCGACGCGGACATGCCGTTCGACCATGTCCGCCCGGGCGGGACCCGGCGGGCGGGCGCAGGGAGGTGACCGGTCGGATGCCGATGATGTGCGCGGTGGCGTTCTCCCCACGAGGCAAGCTCTACTATGCCGATCCTGGTTCCTGCAGCCCCCGGGTCGGCGACCGGGTGCTCGTCCCCAGCGAGGAGGGCCCCGAGGTCGCCACCTGCATGTGGGCGCCCCAGTGGGTCAGCGACGACATCGGCGACCTGCCGGTGCTCGTCGGGATGGCCGACGCGTCCGACATCCAGCGCGAGCAGGTCTCCCGGCGCCGGCGCGCCCGGGCGCGCGTCGCGGCCCGTCGCCTGGCCCGTGAGCATGACCTGCCGATAAAGATCGTCGGCGTCGACCACGTGATGGCCACCGGCGGCTACACGGTCTACTTCAGCGCGGAGGGCCGCGTCGACTTCCGTGAGCTGGTACGGGATCTCAACCGGACGCTGGCGGCACGGGTCCAGCTACGGCAACTGTCCGCCCGCGACAGCGCCCGGGTTCAAGGCGGGATCGGTTCCTGCGGCCGCGACCTGTGCTGCGCTACTTTTCTCAACGACTTCGAGCCGGTGAGCCTGCGGATGGCCAAGGAGCAGAACCTCGCCCTCAATCCGATGCGCATCAGCGGGGCATGCGGCCGGCTGATGTGCTGCCTGCGTTACGAACATCCCCTCTACGAGGAGTTCGCCGAAGCCGTGCCCGCGGTCGGAGACCGGGCGACGACCCCACACGGTGCGGGCCGGGTCGTGCGGCACGATGTTCCGCGCCAGCAGGTGGTCGTGGTTCTCGACGGCGGGGGCCGGACCTCGTGCGACCGCGCGGATGCCTGCGCCTCCCGGCAGGTCCACGACGCCGCTTACCCCGGCGGCCCAGCGGGATGCTCCCCCCCGGACAGCACCTCTACAGCCGGCGGGGAAACGACGGCCCGGCGGGGAGGACGTCACGGGTCGAAGCGGTAGCCCATCCCGCGCAGGGTCGTGACCAGCCGGCGCTGCGGTGGACGACCCTCGACCTTGGTTCGTACCCGCCGGACGTGCTCGGTGACGGTGGCGGGGTCCTGGAACCGCGTGCCCCACACCTGCTCGAGGAGTTCCTCCCGGCTGAAGACCCGCCGAGGATGCCGGGCGAGGAAGGCCAGCAGCTCGTACTCGCGCGCGGTCAGATCGATGCGCTCCCCGGCGACGGCGACCTCGCGGGCCCGCAGGTCGATGGAGACGTCTCCGTAGACGAGCGGGTCGCTGCCGTCCCCGGTGCGCTGCGGCGGCGGTTCCGCCGGCCGCCGGCGAAGCCGGGCACGCACCCTGGCCACCAGTTCTCGCAGCGAGTAGGGCTTCACGACGTAGTCGTCCGCGCCCAGCTCGAGGCCGACCACCCGGTCGACCTCCTCGGCCCGCCCGGTGAGCATGATCACCGGAACCTCGCTGGTCTGGCGGAGGCGGCTCAGGACGGCAAAGCCGTCCATCCTGGGCATCGCGACATCCAGCACCACCAGATCGATCTCGGTGGTCTGGAAGAGCCGAAGAGCGGCCTCGCCGTCCGCGGCCTCCAGCACCCGATAACCGAATCTCTCCAGACTGCGCGCAAGTGCTATGCGAGATGCCTCATCGTCCTCAGCGACGAGGAGCGAGGCTCCTCGCGTCGTCGCTGCTGGTGCAGCGTCTCCGGCCCCGGTCATGGTGCGAAACCCTACGCATCCTCACCGGAACCACTGCGACCGGGGGTGGTGATTTACGGTGTTGCAGCATCCAAAGCTAGCCAAATGTAACATAAAGCGAATAATTTGCCGACTCAGGGCCATTTTGGCGACATAGCGCATCCCTCGCCATGACAGCCTGAGACGGAGGCCTTCCAGAACGTGCCCGCCGCTGGTGGCGTCACCGTGGAGGGCTGGGATCCGGGGCGACGGCGGGCATCTCGGCCCGCGCACAACCACCGGACCACCGCCGGGTCGAGCCCGCCCACGCATCTGGCATACTCGACCCGGGCCAGTGTGATCCTGGCCGTTCGCCGGAGTAGCTCAGTGGCAGAGCAATCGCCTCGTAAGCGATAGGTCGCGGGTTCAATCCCCGCCTCCGGCTCGCTCCCCCTCCCACCAGGGCATGGCCCAGTTAACAGGGATCATGGTCTCACAGCTCACCGGTCCATGACCTGTCAACTTGCATCGCTCTGGGCTCGTCCCGTGGGTTCCTGAACCTGTCCCACCCCGCTTGGGACGTGGGACAGGTCGTTACGGATACCACAAACCGGACGGAGGGATCAGGCCGACCTGGGTTCGGCCTCTTGGTCGTGCCCGTCCACCTCCCCGGCCTCCGCCTCGCGCAGCCGCTTGATGGACGCCAGGATCTCCCGCTCAGCCTCCTTGCGGTCCACCCAGGAGGCGCCCTCCACCGACTTACCGGGCTCGAGGTCCTTGTAGACCTCGAAGAAGTGCTGGATCTCCAACCGGTCGAACTCCGGCAGGTGCCGCAGATCCCGCAGGTGCTCCTGCCGGACGTCGGCCACCGGCACGCAGAGAACCTTGTCGTCCGGGCCCTTCTCGTCGGTCATCTCGAACATGCCGATCGTCCGGCACCGCACCAGGCAGCCCGGGAACGTCGGCTCCTCCAGCAGGACGAGGGCGTCCAACGGATCACCGTCGCGCCCGAGGGTTCCCTCGATGAACCCGTAGTCCGACGGGTAGTGGGTGGAGGTGAACAGCATCCGGTCAAGCCGGATACGGCCGGTGTGGTGATCCATCTCGTACTTGTTGCGCTGCCCCTTGGGGATCTCGATGGTCACATCGAACTCAAGGTCCACTCCGCTCCCTGTCTCCTTCGTCTTCGCCCGGTCCGCACCGGGGCGATCGCCGTTTGTCACATGGTGCTCGTTCAAGCCGTGCCGTGCTCATGGCGCAGTACGTCGTGCTCGTGCCGTACGTCGTGCTCTGCCAGGCGGCGGATGTGCCCCGCCCGGGGCGCGGGCCACCCACTCTCCAGTGACCGCAACGAGGCATCACACCCACGACGGCGCACCTAGTGTCGCGGACGCCGCCTCCCACCCGAACCGCACCGTCGGCACCACCACGTTTCCACCGCCGGATCTCCCGGGCGCCGGAACCATGATGGCCACCGGCGACACGCCCGGTGGGGCGTTCTTCGTACCAGTGCCGCCCGCCGGCACGACACCTCTGGCATCCCGCCGCAAACCCTGGTGTCCCACTGCAAACCCTGGTGTCCTACCGCGGCGGGACACCGCCGGGCATGCCCGCGGCGACGGATCCGGGTTCACCCGGCGCGCCGTCGCCGACCGCCCGCTGGTTGCGTAGTGTCGGTTAGTGACGTCAGCCGCACCGGTCGCCCGGGTAGGGGGGCTCACCGCCCTGGCCGGCGCGCTGCTCGCCGGGTCCCTGTCCGTCGGTCCCACCACCGGGTCAGCCGCGGAGCTCGCCGGCAGCGGGTCCGACCGCGCGGGCACCGCGGTACTCGGCGGTCTCGATCCGGCCGCGCCGATCCCGCGGCCCGCGGCGGTGGCGGCCCGCCTCGCCGGTCCGCTGGGTGATCCCGTCCTGGCGCGGCCCGCGGCCTTCGTCGTCGACGCGCAGTCGGGTCGGGTGCTCCTTGACGTCCGGTCCCGCATCCCCGTGGCACCGGCCTCCACGTTGAAAACCGCGGTCGCCACCGCCGCGTTGACCACCTTCCCCGACGACCGGCTGCGGACCACGGTGGTCTACAGCCCGCCCGCGGGCGGGAACGCCCGCGCATCAGGCGGAACACTGTGGCTCGTCGGCGGCGGGGATCCGACCCTGACCGCCTCCACCGCGCCCGACGGCTATCCGGCCCTGGCCCGGCTGAGCGATCTCGCCGCTCAGGTCCGGGCCGCGGGTATCACCTCGGCGGCTCGGGTGATCGGCGACGGAGGGCTGTTCGTCGGTCCGGACCGGGCGCCGGGATGGCGCGACAACTACGTGACCGACGGGGACGTCGCCCCGGTCTCGGCGCTGGAGGTCGACGCCGGACGGTCGGCACCGGGAGCCGCCGGACCGCGCAGCCCCACCCCGGCCGCCGCCGCGACCACGGCCTTCGCCGCGGCGCTCACGACCGCCGGAATATCCGTCGGATCGGTGGCCACCGGCCCGGCGGACCCGGCCGCGCAGCGGGTCGCGGCGGTCTACAGCCCTCCGGTGCGGGTCTTGGTCGAACGCATGCTCACCCAGTCAGACAACGATCTCGCCGAGAGCCTGGGACGGCTCGTCGCCCACCGGCGGGGCCTGCCCGCCTCGTTCGCCGGCGCCACCCACGCGGTGAGGGGCGTCCTCGCCGAGGCAGGCATCCCCGTCGCCGGGATGGCACTGGCCGACGTGAGCGGCTTGTCCATCGCGAACCTGATCATGCCCATGACCCTTGTGGCCATCCTGCGCGCCGCCGTCCTCCCCGGTCGGCCGGCGCTGCGCACCGTTCTCACGGGGCTGCCGGTAGCCGGGTTTTCCGGTACGCTGGGTGACCGCTACACCACTGGCGACACCGCCATCGGAGCGGGCGATGTCCGGGCGAAGACCGGCACTCTGCACAACGTCAGCAGCCTCGCGGGCCAGCTCGTCGACGCGGACGGCAGGCTGCTCCTCTTCACGTTCCTCTCGCCCGCCGAAGAGGCGGGCGGCACCAAGGCCGCCCTCGACCGGGCCGCCGCGGCGCTCGCCGGCTGCGGATGCACCCCGGCCCGGTCGACGACCGCGGCAATCCCGCCGGCACCATCGCGCCCACCGGCAGCATCGCGCCCACCGGCCTAAGCGGGACCGTCGGCCCGAGCGGGACCGTCGGCGCCCCCCGGCGCGTCCCGTCCCGTTCTCGGCACGGTCCATGACCGGACGCGGACGACAGGCGAGCCCGGTACGCTCAGATTCGTGGACGCCGAGCTGGTCGACTGGGAACTCGCCGTGACGACGGCGAGAAAACTGGTTCGCCCCGGCCCGCAGATCTCGCGGGAGCAGGCCGGCGAGGTCGTCTCCGAGCTGCGGCAACTGGCCGTCGAGGCCGAGCGGCACGTCGAGGACTACACCCGGCTCACTCCCGCCGGGCCAGCCACCCCCATCACCGTGGTGGACCGGCCGGAGTGGGTCCGCTCCAACGTCGCCGGTCTGCGGGTGCTGACCTCCCCGTTGCTGGACAAACTGTCCGAACAGCAGCGCGGCAACCTCGCCGCGGCGGTCGGTCGGCGGGTCACGGGGGTCCAGATCGGCACAGCCCTGGCCTATCTGGCCGGCAAGGTGCTGGGCCAGTACGAGGTCTTCCTGCCGCCGGAGGAGTACCAGGCCGGGAGGGACGATCCGGGTCCGCTCAACGTGCCCGGGTCGCTCGGGGTGCCGGGGTCGGTCGGGCGCCTCAGCCTGGTCGCACCGAACATCGCGCACGCCGAGGCAGCCATGGGGGTCGTGCCGCGGGACTTCCGGATGTGGGTATGCCTGCACGAGCAGACCCATCGCAGTCAGTTCACCGCCGTGCCGTGGCTGCGGACCCACCTGGAGTCCGAGATCACCGCGTTCATTGAGGCCACGGACCTCGATCCGGACGTCCTCGCGGACCGCGTCCGCTCGGCGATGAGCGCGCTGCGCGGGGCGGTGTTCGACCGGGGAGCCGACAGCCCGAGCGTCGTGGAGGCGCTGCAGACCCCGGCCCAGCGAGCGGTTCTCGACCGCCTCCAGGCCATCATGACGTTGTTGGAGGGCCACGCCGACCAGGTGATGGACGCGGTGGGGCCGAAGATTGTACCCACCGTCGCCGACATCCGGACGAAGTTCGAGGGTCGCCGCGGCGGGGGATCGCCGATCGACCGGTTCGTCCGCCGGCTCCTCGGTCTCGATCTCAAGCTGCAGCAGTACCGCCAGGGGGGGGCGTTCGTGCGTGCGGTGGTCGCGCAGGCCGGGGTGACAGGCTTCAACACCGTCTGGGAGTCACCGGCGGCGCTGCCGACCCGCGCCGAGCTGGTCGATCCCACCGCCTGGATGCAACGGGTCCTGGGCAGCCGCCCGCCGACCTCGGCGTGAGCACCATGGTCGTCGGGGCCGCCATGGTCGCCGGGGTCGTCGGGGCCGCGGGGGTCGTCGGGGTCACCGACTCCCCGGGCTGTTCCACGTCCGCCTTCCGGCCGACGTTGTGACCCCACCGATCGCTGGTGAGGACCACGCCGGCCATGCCGGCGACGTCCGACCGGGCGATCCGGCTCCGCGCACGGTTCACTCGTCGAGATCTCCCGCTCCCGCGGTCGCGGCAGTCAGGCTGGCGGTTCGCCGCGCGGTCACCGACCTGCCACCCGGCGGACTGGTGCTGGTCGCCTGCTCCGGCGGCCCGGACTCCCTGGCACTCGCCGCGGCCCTCGCGTTCGTCGCCCCCCGCCGCGCCCTGCGGGCCGGCATGGTCACGGTCGATCATGGCTGGGACGCCGGCTCACCCGAACGGGCGGAGCGCGTCGCCCGCCAGGGTCGGGCCCTCGGCCTGGATCCGGTGGAGGTCCTGACCGAGCACACTGCTCGCTCCGAGGGGATCGCCCGACAGGCACGGCGGGCCGCGATCGCGGCGGCCGCCGATCGGCTCGGCGCCCAAGCGGTGCTTCTCGGCCACACGCTGGACGACCAAGCCGAGACGGTGCTGCTGAGGCTCGCGCGGGGCGCGGGCGCCCGGTCCCTCGGGGGGATGTCGGCCGACGACGGCCTGCTTCGCCGGCCACTGCTCGGGATCCGCCGCGCGGACACCAGGGCCGCCTGCCTCGCCGAGGGGCTCGAGGTGTGGGACGACCCGACGAACCGGGACCCGGCGTTCACCCGGTCCCGGGTGCGTCACACGGTCCTGCCGGTGCTGGAGACGGAGCTCGGCCCGGGCATCGCCGAGTCGCTGGCGCGCAGTGCCGATCTGCTGCGGGCCGACGCGGACGCCCTGGACGCCATGGCCGCCGAGGTCTACGGCAAGGTCGTCATGGCTCATGGCCGGCCGTGCACCGGCGAGGTCGCCTTCGACGTCGCCGCACTGGCCGGGCTCACCGCGGCGCTCCGCGGTCGGCTGCTGCGCCGGGCGGCCATCGACGTCGGAGCGTCGGCCTCCGCGCTGCGCGCGGAGCACATCTGGGCGGTGGAGGAGCTGGTAACGCGGTGGCGCGGACAGAAGCCGGTACCGCTTCCCACCGGCGTGCTCGCCCGGCGATGGGAGAACAGGGTCACGCTGACCGGGCCGGTGGTTCCTCCACCATCGCCAGCCGGCCCCGCCGCCGGACAGCCGGATGCCGCCACCGCGCCACACATCGAGGAGGACGACCAGGTGAGTCAGACCGCGACGACGACCCCCGACGCCGGAGGCGCCCATGACGGCCTCCGGCACAGCCCCCATCCCGACATCGCCGAGGTCCTGGTCAGCTCGGACGAGATCGCCGCGAAGATCGTCGAGCTCGCGGCCAGAGTGGACGCCGACTACGCCGGCCGGGAGATCCTGCTCGTGGGCGTGCTCAAGGGCGCCGTCATGGTCATGGCGGACCTGTCCCGCGCGCTGACGGTCCCGCTGACCATGGAGTTCATGGCGGTCTCCTCGTACGGGTCGTCGACCTCCTCGTCCGGCGTGGTGCGCATCCTCAAGGATCTGGACCGGTCGATCGAGGGCCGGGACGTCCTGGTGGTCGAAGACATCATCGACTCCGGGCTGACCCTGTCCTGGCTGCTGAAGAACCTGCGCTCACGCGGCCCCGCCTCGCTCGAGGTCCTGGCGCTCTTCCGTAAGCCCGAAGCTGTCACCGTGGACGTAGATGTCCGATATGTCGGCTTCGATATTCCCGGCGCGTTCGTCGTCGGGTATGGTCTTGACTACTCGGAGTATTATCGAACCCTGCCGTTTGTCGGGACCCTCACACCCGCGGCGATCGAGCGGGGCGCCCCGGCCTGAACCTGCCGGCCTTCCGCCCGCTCGGATACGCCCTCGATCGCCGCATCCGCCACGAGCGAAACACCGAACACCATCAGACCGCCACGATCGGAACAGCGCGGGCCGCCGATCCGTTGGTCGGATGTACGCGCGGTGAGATGCGCGCACCGGCGGTACCCTCGGCACAAGGGAATCCCGATCGAGGGCAGCACACACGTCAGGAGGGTGGAGCGCTCGTGTCCGGTGCTCCAGACAGATGACTCCAAGAAGAATTTTCCGCGGCTGGGTGCCACTGCTGCTCCTGGTCCTGTTCGTGATCATTCTCACGACGGGTGTCCTCTCGGGTCCCAGTGAGTACGGCAAGCGAGACCTGAACTTCGTCCAGCAGCAGATCGACGAAGGCCAGGTGGCGAAGGCCAAGATCCAGGATTCGAAGCAGCTCATCCAGATCCAGACGAAGGACGGCCAGAAGTTCGAGTCGTCCTATGTCACCGAACAGGGTGTCGTCCTGGCGAACGAGCTCCGCAACAAGCGGGTCGCCTACGACGTCTCGGTCGACCGTGGAAACATCCTGGTCTCGCTCCTGCTGAACCTGCTGCCCGTACTGCTGGTCGTCCTTCTGCTGTTCTTCTTCATGAACCAGATGCAGGGCGGCGGTAACCGGGTCATGAACTTCGGCAAGTCCAAGGCGAAGCTGGTGAGCAAGGACACGCCGAAGACGACGTTCGCCGACGTGGCCGGTGCGGACGAGGCCATCGAGGAGCTCGAGGAGATCAAGGAGTTCCTCGAAAACCCGGGCAAGTTCCAGGCGATCGGAGCCAAGATCCCCAAGGGGGTCCTGCTCTACGGCCCGCCGGGAACCGGCAAGACGCTGCTGGCCCGGGCCGTCGCGGGTGAGGCCGGGGTGCCCTTCTACTCCATCTCGGGTTCCGACTTCGTCGAGATGTTCGTCGGTGTCGGCGCCAGCCGGGTCCGCGATCTGTTCGAACAGGCCAAGGCCAATGCGCCCGCCATCGTCTTCGTCGACGAGATCGACGCCGTGGGCCGCCACCGCGGAGCGGGACTCGGCGGTGGCCACGACGAGCGGGAGCAGACGCTCAACCAGCTCTTGGTCGAGATGGACGGGTTCGACGTCAAGGGCGGGGTCATCCTCATCGCCGCGACGAACCGGCCCGACATCCTCGACCCGGCCCTGCTGCGGCCCGGCCGCTTCGACCGGCAGATCGTCGTGGACCGGCCGGACCTGCTCGGCCGCGAGGCCATCCTGCGGGTGCACTCCAAGGGCAAGCCGATCGGCCCGGACGCCGACATGATGGTCATCGCCCGGCGGACCCCCGGGTTCACCGGTGCCGATCTCGCCAACGTACTGAACGAGGCGGCCCTGCTGGCCGCCCGCTCCAACCTGAAATTCATCTCGTCGGCGCTGCTCGAGGAGTCCATCGACCGCGTGATGGCGGGACCGGAGCGCAAGACCCGCGCGATGAGCGACAAGGAGAAGAAGCGCATCGCTTACCACGAGGGCGGCCACGCCCTGGTCGCGCACGCGCTGCCCAACTCCGACCCGGTGCACAAGGTGACCATCCTGCCCCGGGGGCGCGCGCTCGGGTACACGATGCAGCTTCCCCTGGAGGACAAGTACCTCTCGACCCGCTCGGAGATGCTCGACCGCCTCGCCGTCCTCCTCGGCGGGCGTACCGCCGAGGAGCTGGTGTTCCACGACCCGACCACGGGGGCGAGCGACGACATCGAGAAGGCCACCCAGATCTCGCGAGCAATGATCACCCAGTACGGGATGAGCGACAAGCTCGGCGCGATCAAGTTCGGCACCGAGAACAGCGAGGTCTTCCTCGGCAAGGAGGTCGGCCACCAACGCGACTACTCCGAGGAGGTCGCCAGTGAGATCGACATCGAGGTGCGCCGGCTGATCGAGGCCGCACACGACGAGGCCTGGGAGATCCTGGTGACCTACCGGGACGTCCTGGACAACCTCGTATTGCGGCTGATGGACACCGAGACGCTGAGTAAGGACGAGGTCGCCGAGGTCTTCGCGACGGTCCAGAAACGCCCCGTGCGTGGCATCTACACCGGGGTGGGGCGTCGCGTCCCCTCCGACCGGCCACCGGTGCAGACTCCGGCCGAGCTCGGCCTGCTGACGGCGGATGTCGCCGACCTGGTGAACGACCCGGGCCACGGTAATGGTGCCGCCGGACGCGGACCGGGCGGCAATGGAACCGGGGGCAACAGGGCCGGCGGTCACGGTCAGCCCGCCGGCGTGCCGGGGGCACCCGCGGGCTCGGGCCCCGGGGTCGACCCGTCCGGTCCGGGCGGGGGCGTACCGCACGGCACGGATGTCGGTGGTCCGGGTGGGAATGGCAGCCCCGGGGAGCACGGTTATCCCCAGGGCCAGGGCACGCCGGCGCCCCCCGGAGGCGAAGGTCCGGCCCATGACGGGCCGAGGATCGCCAACCCGTGGGCCCCGCCGAGCTGGCCGAGCGACGACGAGAGGAGACGCCGTTGACGTCTTATTCCGACGAGGCGTCCACTGCCGCGGGCGAACGACGAGGTGAATCATCTCCCGCGGCGGAGGCCCCAGGAATGGACGGTTTCGGCATCCCGGACCCCATCGCCGACGGCGACGGACCGGCTGTGTCAACCCCGGCGCCGGGCAATGGCAGGCCGCGGCAGGCCCGTCCCTTCGACCATGACCGAGTCGCACGCGCAGTTCGTGAGCTACTGATCGGGATCGGCGAGGACCCGGACCGCGAGGGTCTTCGCAAGACCCCGGACCGGGTCGCGCGGGCGTACCGGGAAGCCGTCGAGGGTCTTGGCCGGGATCCCTCCGAGGTCCTGACCACCGTCTTCGATGAGGGCCACGACGAGATGGTGCTGGTCCGTGACATCGATTTCTCGTCGCTGTGCGAACATCACCTGGTCGTGTTCTCCGGCAAGGCGCACGTCGCCTACATCCCCAACAGCAAGGGCCAGATCACGGGCCTGTCGAAGCTCGCCCGGCTGGTCGACCTCTACTCCCGTCGCCCGCAGGTCCAGGAACGGCTGACCTCGCAGATCGCGGACGCCCTCGTCGAGGTGCTCGACCCGCGCGGAGTGATGGTCGTCATTGAGGCGGAGCACCTGTGTATGTCGATGCGCGGTGTGCGCAAGCCCGGGGCCACCACGGTGACATCCGCGGTGCGTGGCCAGTTCCTCAGCACCGCTACCCGCAACGAGGGCATGTCGCTCATCCTGCACAGGTAGCTCCGGGTAGCAGGGATTACAGGCGGCAGGCCTGAATCCCGGAGACGAGGATGCCCCGGGCACCCAGCTCCCAGAGATCGTCCATCATGCGGTTGACCTCGGCGCGCAGCACCATCGCCCGCACCGCGACCCAGTCCTCGCGCTGCAACGGAGAGATCGTCGGGGACTCGTAGCCAGGTGTGATTTCGCATGCCTTGTCGAGCACGGCCGTCGGAACGTCGTAGTCCATCATCACGTACCGCCGGGCGACCAGAACCCCCTGGATCCGGCGCAGCAGACGCTCATGCGAAGGGGACAGATCGGCGCCCCTCTTGGCGATCACGATGGCCTCCGAGCGCAGGACCGGCTCGCCGAGCAGCTCCAGACCCGCGGCCTTGAGCGTACGGCCGGTCTCGACCACGTCGGCGACCGCGTCGGCGACGCCGAGCCGCACCGCCGTCTCGACCGCACCGTCCAAAGTCACGATGCCACCCGGGGTGACCCCCCGACCGGCAAGGTCGGCCCGGACCAGCGCGGGGAACGACGTCGCGATCCGCTTGCCGGCGAGCTCCGCGATGTCCGCGAGCGTCCCCTCCGGAGCGGCGTAACGAAACGTGGCGAACCCGTATCCAAGCGGAACGAGCTCCTCGGCGGCGGCATTGCTGTCGAGGAGGAGATCACGCCCGGTGATACCAAGATCGACCCGACCCGACCCGACGTAGACAGCGATATCCCGAGGGCGCAGGAAGAAGAACTCGATGTCGTTCTCGACGTCGGCGACCACCAGCTCGCTCCCCTCGCGCCGCGCGAGGTAGCCGGCATCGGAGAGCAACTGACCGGAGGCGGCCGACAACGCCCCCTTGTTCGGAACCGCGATACGAAGCATCGTCACTACTCAGCGTCTACGAGAAAGGACAGGGAATCGATCACAGATGGGAGTATACGTCGTCCAACGAAAGGCCTAGAGAAATCATCAGCAGCTGACTCCAGTAGAGTAACTGGGAGATCTCCTCGGCGGCCCTTCCCCGGCCTTCGTGCTCGGCCGCCATCCACGCTTCAGCGGCCTCCTCGACCAGTTTCTTGCCCAGATGGTGGACGCCCTGATCGAGCGCGGCGACAGTTCCCGAGCCGGGTGTCCGACGCCGCCATTTCTCGGCAAGCTCGACGAAGAGTTCGTCGAATGTTTTCAGGTTGGATACATTCGACGAATCGGATGCGCCGACGGATGGCACGGCGGGCCGATCGGCAGGGACCATGCTCGGCATGCTACCCGTCACCGGGCGGACGACCTCCGCCCCGCGGACCCGCGGCGCGGAGCGGCACACGACGACCACAGACACGCGCTCCGCGGCCAGCCGGCGAGCCGGTGCGACGGAGTCCCTCCACCGGCCGCCATGTTGCTGGTTGACTTGATGACTGTGCTTCCGCCCGCGATCGTCGCCACCGACCTGGACGGGACGCTGATCCGCAGCGACGGCACGGTGTCCGAACGCACCCGCGGGGCGCTGCGCCGGGTGGAACGCGCCGGGGCGACCGTGGTGTTCGTGACGGGACGACCCAGTCGGGTGATGGCCGGCGTCGTCGCCCAGACCGAGGTCTCTGGGCTCGCGATCTGCGCGAACGGCGCGCTGGTCTTCGATCTCGACTCCGGCGAGCCGGTCAGCCAGCGCTGCCTGGAGTCGGCCACGGCCCTGCGGCTGGCGGCGGCGATCCGCGCCACGGTTCCCGACGCGGTGTTCGCGGTCGAGAGCGGCGTGCGCTTCGGCCGGGAACCCGCCTTCGAGACGATGTGGCCCGATCCCGAGGAGATCGTCGCGGAGTTCTCGGAGCTGCTGGGCGTCCTGCCGGCGACGAAACTGCTTGTCCGGCGGGGCGGCGCTCCGTTTACGGAGGTGTACGACGCCATCGTCGAACTCGCCGGGATGGACGCCGTCGTCACAACCTCCAGCGCGGACCTTCTCGAGATCGCGGGACCGGGGGTGTCGAAGGCGGTGGCACTGGCTGAGCTCGCCGCCGGACGGGGGGTGGTCGCCGCCGACGTCATCGCGTTCGGAGATATGCCGAACGATCTACCGATGTTCGCTTGGGCCGGATACGCGGTCGCCGTCGCGAATGCCCATCCCGAAGTGCTGGCCGCCGCCGACGAGATCACCGTGTCGAATGATGAGGACGGGGTCGCGATCGTCCTGGAGCGTCTTTTCCCATAACCATGATGATCTTCTTGGGTATTCTGGTCCATCCCGATCCCGACCGGGCCGCATACCGGGCCGGGCACTCTTCGTGAATACCCTCCGGCCGGTTCCCGGCCGACGACGGGGATTCCCGGCGGACCGCGGCGTTGATGCCTGCCCGGCCGGATCCGGACGCGGCAGCGCCTCCCGGTCTCGCGCTCTCGCAGTGTCTGCATGCGCAGCGTCATCCGAGCATGCCGCCCCGACACCCGAGCATGCCGCCCCGACATCCGTCGCACAGACGGGCCAGGATAGGGGCATGGCAACCCTCGTCCAGAACTCGGCCTCATCCGGGCTACCGGCTCACGAGATCGACGGCGAGTTCCTCGCGCTGCCGCGCACCGCACTCGCCGACGCGGCTCTGCAGACCGCACGTGATCTCGGCGCGACGCACGCCGACATCCGCATCGAACGGCTCAAGGACTCCTCGCTGTCGTTCCGCGACGCCTCGCTGGAAAGTCGCCATGAAGGCGCGACGCTGGGTTTGGCTGTCCGGGTGGTACACGGCGGCACCTGGGGTTTCGCCGCCGGCGTCGACCTGACGACGGACGAGGCGGCGCGGCTGGCCCGCGAGGCCGTCGCGATGGCCCAGGTCGCCGCCCCGCTCAACTCCGAACCGGTCGAACTCGCCCCGGAACCGACCCACACCGACGCGGTCTGGGTCTCGGCCTACGCGACCGACCCGTTCGCGGTCGACGCCCGGGACCGGGTCGAACGGGTCGGCGGCCTGTGTCGGACGCTGTTCGCGGCGCACGATGTCGACCATGTCGACGGCCGGTTCAGCGCGGTGATGGAGAACAAGTACTACGCCGACCTGACCGGGACCACGACGACACAGCAGCGGGTGCGGGTGATCTGCCAGATCGAGGCGACCCGGGTCGATCCCGCGGGCGGCTTCGAGTCGATGCGCACGATCGCCCCGCCCGTCGGTCGCGGCTGGGAGTGGCTGGTGGCGGGCCCCGCGGCCGGCTGCTGGGACTGGGAGAGCGAGATCGACCTGATCCCAGGTCTGCTCGCCGAGAAGTCCGGGGCCTCCTCGGTCGAACCAGGGCCGTACGACCTGGTCATCGACCCGTCGAACCTGTGGCTGACGATCCACGAGTCGATCGGGCACGCCACCGAGCTCGACCGGGCGCTCGGCTACGAGGCCGCCTACGCCGGTACCTCCTTCGTCACCCTCGACCAGCTGGGCACGCTGCGGTACGGCTCCCCGGCGATGACCGTCACCGGGGACCGCACGGCCCTGCACGGGCTCGCGACCATCGGCTACGACGACGAGGGCGTGCAGACCCGCCGGTTCGACATCGTCCGCGACGGCCAGTTCGTCGGGTATCAGCTCGACCGGGCGATGGCGGCCCGCAATGCCGCCGTGCTCGGTGTCGACCGCTCCAACGGCTGCGCGTTCGCCGACTCCCCCGCCCATGTGCCGATCCAGCGGATGGCGAACGTCTCCCTGCTCCCGGCGCCCGGCGGCCCGTCGACCGAGGAGCTGATCAGCCGGGTCGACCGCGGCATCTACGTCGTCGGGGACAAGAGCTGGTCGATCGACATGCAGCGGTACAACTTCCAGTTCACCGGCCAGCGGTTCTACGAGATCCGCTCTGGTCGCATCGTCGGCCAGCTCCGCGACGTCGCCTACCAGGCGACGACGACCGACTTCTGGGGGTCCCTGGAGGCCGTGGGAGGCCCCGAGACCTACGTGCTGGGCGGTGCGTTCAACTGCGGCAAGGGCCAACCCGGCCAGGTCGCGGCCGTCAGCCACGGCTGCCCGTCGGCTCTGTTCCGCGGCACCAACATCCTCAATGCTCGCCGAGAGGCCGGTCGATGAGCCGGCCGGCCGGACCGGAACCAGTCTCAGCCGACGGAGGAAGCATGGTGCGCGAGGCCGCCCACGAGATCGTCGAACGCGCCCTGGGCCTGTCGAAGGCGGACGGCTGCGTAGTGATCGCCACCGAGTCCAGTGCGGTGAACCTGCGCTGGGCCAACAACACGTTGACGACCAACGGCGCCAGCCGGGACCGGTCGATCACCGTTATCAGCGTCATCGGCCGCTCGTTCGGGGTGCGGACGGCCTCCACCATCGACTCCCCCGGTCCCGGCGGCCGCCCCACCGCGCGTCCCACCGATCTGCCGCATCCCACCGATGCCGACGGCCTCGCGGAGCTCGTCCGCGCCGCCGAGGACGCGGCCCGGGACGCCGAGGATGCCGAGGACTACACGGACCTGCTCGGGCTGGACACAACGGCCGTCGGCGCGGGTGCGGGGTCGGCGGGCGGCGCGGCCGAGGCCTTCACCGATCCGGCCGCCCGAACCAGCACCACGGTGTTCGCCTCCTTCGCCCGGGACCTCGCGGAGGCGTTCGCCGCGGCGCGGGCGGGCGGGCGGCGGTTGTTCGGCTTCGCCGAGCACAATCTGACCACCACGTGGCTCGGGACGTCGACGGGGCTACGGCTGCGGTACAGCCAGCCGACCGGCAGCGTGGAGTGGAACGCCAAGAGCGGCGTTCCCGGTGGCTCGGTCTGGCACGGCCAGTCGACCCGTGACTTCACCGACGTCGACGTCGCGGATACCGACGCGGCGCTGCGCGACCGGCTGGCCTGGTGCGAACGGTCGCTGGAACTGCCGGCCGGCCGGTACGAGACGCTGCTGCCGCCCTCCGCGGTGGCAGATCTGATGATCTACATGTACTGGACGGCTGCCGGTCGGGACGCGGCCGAGGGCCGGACGGTCTTCAGCCGGGCCGGCGGCGGCACGCGTCTCGGCGAGGCGATCGGACCGGCGGGGCTGCGGCTGGCCAGCGATCCGCACGACCCGGAACTCGCGACGACCCCCTTCGTGACCACGCAGTCCTCCTCGTCGATGTCCAGTGTCTTCGACAACGGGCTGGCGCTGAGGCCCACCGACTGGATCTCGGACGGCACCCTCGCCGCCCTCGTGGAGACCCGCGCGTCCGCCCGTGCCACCGGGGTCCCGACCACCCCGATGATCGACAATCTGATCCTGGACGGCGGAGGCTCCGCGTCGCTGCAGAAGATGATCGCCTCGACGAAACGCGGGCTCCTGCTCACCAGCCTGTGGTATATTCGCGAAGTCGATCCCGAGGTGCTCCTGCTCACCGGCCTCACCCGGGACGGGGTCTACCTGGTGGAGAACGGTGAGGTCACCGGGGCCGTCAACAATTTCCGCTTCAACGAGTCACCGGTCGACCTGCTCGGCCGCCTGGCCGAGATCGGCGCCACCACCCGCACCATGGCGCGGGAATGGGCGGACTGGTTCACGCTCACCCGCATGCCCGCGGTACGGATCCCCGACTTCAACATGTCCTCGGTCAGCCCGGCGAACTGACCGCCGGGCCTTCCGGGGACGGACGCGGATGCTCTCGTACCTGGTCACCCCGCCGCCGGGCCGACGGGGTTCTCACATCCTGGACGGTTAGGACGTCAGCAGGTTCGCGTGATCCTCCCACCAGCTGTAGAGGCTCGACAGGCTGGCACCCTCCTTGGACACCGCGACCTTGTCGTCGTCGAAGCCCCAGGCGATCCGGTAGTCACCGTTGCTGAGACGGATGCAGACAAGCGGTCCGCGTTCGTCGCCGTTGTGGTTCCACCGGCTGGACCCCTCCTCCCCGGAGCGGCATCGGCCGGTCCCGTCCACGTGGGACCGCTGCCCGGCGAAATAGTCGTTATAGGCGCTCCGGGTGGAGAATTTTCGCAGATAGACCAACGTGGTGTCGGTTGCCGTCTTGCAGGAGAGCGCTGCGATCGCGTCGTATTTCGATTCCAGGTCGGCGCGCCCCCTGCACGTCGAACGATTGAGAACGGAAGCCTTGAGAAGATCGTAGAGGATTTCCTGGCTCGCCGTGAACCGTGGGACGGTTGACGGGCTGGCCACAGGCGGGTCCGGTGGATCTGATTCCGCCACGGTCGTCGACGGTACGATGGCGGGAGTCGGGGACGGCGCGGCGCTCGGCGTCGCGGTCGCGGTCGCGGTCGCGGTCGCGGTCGCGGTGACCATGGCTGGCGCTGTTCGCGGCGACGCGGGGCTGGTCGTCGGCGTGCGGAGGGTCGGATGAGCCGGCGGGATCCGGGGGGCAACGGTCGCCGGTCCGCCCGCCGAAATCGCCGTCAGGCGCCAGGCGCCGACCATGGCCCCGGATGCCAGCAGGAGGACGGTGAGGACGACCGCGGGAACGACCAGGCTCCGGCCCCGTCGTAGGCCTCGCGCATCCGTTGGCCGACCGGGTGCGCGGTCGCCTTCAGGAACCTTGTGGTGCACGATGGTTGGCGACTCGCTCGTGTCCTTCGCTCTCGGCGCGCCCTGGCTGCCGTCGGACGCCGTTCTCAGGGAACCCTCCGGATCGCTGAGACCGGTGTCGTCCAAGGGAACGGAGGATGCCGGTGAGACCCCCAGCGCGCTGGTCCCGACGTTGCGGCCAAGAGCGTCAAGCTCCTCGACGATCTCTGTGACGGAAGGTCGCCGCTCCAGATCGAGGGCCATCATCCGTCGGATCAGGCTCCGCAGCTCCGGCGGGATGTTCACCGGCAGCTCGGGCACGTTCCCGGCAAGTATGCGCCGAAATATGGTCGCCGGCCCGTCACCGGGACGGGGCGCGAAGGGCGCGACACCCGCGAGCAGGGTGTGCAGGGTGGACCCGAAGGCGTAGACATCCGCAGCGGTTCCGTACTGGCCGCCGTTCAGGACCTCTGGCGCGCAGTGGATGGGAGTATAAGCGGCAAGGCTTGCGGACGCACCCGGATCGGCCATGATGGCGGCCGTACCGAAGTCGCTGAGAACGATATGCCCGTCCGGGGTGACGAGCAGGTTGCTGGGCTTGATGTCCCGGTGGATTATGCCGGCGCCGTGCGCGGCGACAAGCGCCCGGGCCAGCCGCGTGCCGACACCGATGGCCTCCGGCACGGACAGCGCGCCGCCGTCCCGGATCCGCTCGGCCAGGGAGCCATCGCGGAGGTACTGCATGACGATGAACGGTCTTCCGTCAGCCGTCGTGCCTGCTCCGAAGACGCTCACGACCTCCGGAAGATGGGACAGCCTGCCAACCGCCTGGCATTCACGGCTGAAACGGCGGGCGGCGTCGCCGCCTCCCAGGGCAGCATTGATAATCTTGATTACCACGGTTCTGGCGAAAAGATTCTGATGGGCAGTGTAGATAACGCTGAAACCACCGAGCGCGATCAGCTTGAAATCCCGATAGCCGGCGATTACCGGCTCAGGGGCCGTGCCGCCATCGGCCGGTACCCGACCAGCCTCCACCTTCTCATTCCCCCGTTTACACCGATCCCTGTTCAGGTCGGCGTCGCCACCTCAACTTTTATAAATCCCAAGACGCGGCTGTGCCGGATGGCTGACGACATCCCAGGCGCGGATCATCTTCCGCCCAAGCCGGATCATAACAGTCCCGCCACCGGCATTCGGGGCATCACGTGGATTGGATCGTGGTGACGGGACCGCCAGGCACATCCGGCCCGCACCCAGTAGGCCATCGCGTTCACGATCTCCCGCTGTTCGTGCACCGGCGGCCGGAGCCGCGAACGGCGGTAACCGACCGCAGACAGACCACAGACGATCTCGCGGTCCGCTGGTCCGCTGGTCCGCTGGCCAGGTGGCCAGGTGGCCAGGTGGTCCGGGACTCGCGGATCGGGGACTCGCGAGTCCCGGACCGTCAGAGGTAGGCCCCGCGGCCGAACGTCTCGCTGCCGGGCTGCTGCCCGCTCGGCAAGGCCCGCCGGCGCATCTCCTCGAGCTGAGCCTTGGCGGCCATCTGTTGGGCGAACAACGCGGTCTGCAGGCCGTGGAACAGACCCTCGAGCCAGCCGACCAGCTGTGCCTGGGCGATCCGCAGCTCGGCATCTGACGGCGTGCGCTCCTCGTCGAACGGCAGCGACAGCCGATCGAGTTCCGAGCGCAGGTCCGGGGCAAGCCCGTCGGAGAGCTCCTGGATGGAGCTGCGGTGGATCTCGCGCAGCCGGACTCGGCTCGCGTCGTCCAGCGGGGCGGCCCGGACCTCCTCCAGCAGCTGTTTGATCATAGTGCCGATGCGCATCACCTTGTCGGGCTGGGAGACCAGCGCGGCGATGGGGTTGCCGCCGTCCGGGTCCTCCGCAGCCTGCAGCGCCTGGTCACCGTCTGGGGCCAGCGGCCGCACCGGTCGGTTGACTACCCCCGAGTTCGCGGTCTCGTGCAGCGCGCCGTCAGGCCCGACGACCACGACGCGGGGTTCCGGTTGATCCGTCATGCCCCCTATCCTGCCCCGTGATCCGCCTCTCACGGCACTGGCTTCGCCTCCACGGTCACGCCGAGTGTCACCCATCGAGGGTCATTCCGGGATCGTGAGTACTACCTTTCCGACATGTCCGAAATCAGCCACATGCTGGTGTGCCCGCGCGACCTCGGTGATCGGCAACACCCGATCGACGACCGGCCGGATCGCCCCCGCCTCGATCGCCGGCCAGAAGTCGCCGCGGACACCGGCCACGATGTCGGCCTTCTCCTCGACCGGCCGCCCGCGCAGCGACGCGGCGTGGACCGCCGCCCGCTTGGTGAGCAGGGCGCCGAGGTTGAGCTCCCCTTTCACCCCGCCCTGCAGGCCGATGACTACCAGACGGCCTCCCACGGCCAACACGGCGACGTTGCGGGCGAGATACACCGCGCCCATGTTGTCGAGGATGACGTCCGCCCCGTGGCCGTTGGTAGTCTCGCGGATCCTGGCAACGAAGTCGTCGTCGCGGTAAGAGACCGCGAGGTGGGCGCCGAGCCCCCGCACCCTGGCCAGTTTGGCCGCAGTGCCGGCGGTGGTCGCGACCAGCGCGTTCGGACGTAGCGCGCGGACCGCCTGGATCGCGAAGGTCCCGATGCCGGACGCCCCGCCGTGCACGAGGAAGACCTCATGGTCGCGCAGACCGGCGATGCCGAAGACCGTGGAGTACACCGTGCAGGCCACCTCGGGCAGAGCGGCCGCCGTGATGAGGTCGACCCCGGCCGGGACCGGCAGCACCTGGCCGACCGGCACGTTCACCCGACTCGCGTAGCCGCCCCCGCTGAGCAACGCGCACACCTCGGCCCCGACCTCGACCCGGTCCACGCCGACGCCGAGAGCCGCCACCCGCCCGGAGCACTCCATCCCGATGATCTCAGAGGCGCCGGGCGGCGGCGGGTAGAAACCTTGCCGCTGGAGCAGGTCCGCGCGGTTCACCGCCGTCGCGACCACCTCCAGGGTGACCTCGCCGGGCCCCGGGGCAGGAGGGTCAGCCACCGTCGACCACGTCATGACCTCGGGCCCACCGGGCGCTTTCACCGTCACAGCATGCACCCGTCACACGCTACGGCTCCTCGGCACGCGACGCCGCGGCATCATCCGGCGTGCGGGCATGGTCAGGCCACGGCCGTACAGATGTTCCGGTGGGGTGGACGACGCCGGCTCGGGCCTCAGACCGGCTCGGGCTCCGGTTGGGGTGAGCCGGGAGCCGGCTCGGTATACGGCGAGGGCTCGTGCGGAGCCGGCGGCAGGTCAGGAGCGTCGGGCAGGAGCGGGCCTGGATCATCCGGGATCGGGGCGTCCGGATCGAGCGGGGGCGGGGGACTCGGGCGATGGGGACGGACGGCCTCGGGCATCGCGACAGACAGGGTAAACAGACCAGACCGGGTAGACAGGATAGACAGGACAGACACAGATTTCGCCGTACCCGGCGGGCGTCGCGGCGGAAACATCTTCCTAGCATCCCATGTCGGCCGCTCGACCCTCGCCGCGGCCTGATCGCCGGCCATCCCGCTGGACCGGCGTCGCGCATCCGTGCGCCGCCCCGTCCTCGCGACCGTCCCGCCCGGATCTCGGTTCATCGGCTCGCACCTCCGGCCCTATGCCGTCAAGTCCTATGCCCCTATGTCCTATAATGTGGCTGCCTCGGCCGGTCCGAGACGGGTTTGTCCCCGTGGCCGATGTCAGCGCGCACCAGGACCATCACCATGTGTGGCCAGCCCGACATCATCGGACCGAGGGTAAAGCCACTGCTTCGAGCGTATTAACAGTGACCGCCCCACTCGACATCCAGCTACCACGACGCATACCCGATCGAGTCGCTACCGTCATATGCACATCGCCCTGAACTCATGGTTCTCTGCAACCAGTGACAGACGACCACAGCATCGGCTGTCCGGCCGGCGCCGCGGACGCGCCGGCCTCGACGGGCCCGGGGAGCGTGCCAGTGGAAGCGGTCGCGGCCGACGACGAGCCCGAACATCCCCATACCCAGGCGGAGTTTCATGCCTTCTTCGAGAGACATCACCGCGAGCTGAGCCGGTTTGCGTATCTCCTGACTGGCGATCACGACGTCGCGGACGACATCACCGCGGACGCTCTGACGGCCGCCTGGTCCGCATGGGACCGGGTCCGCTCCGCAGACCTTCCACTGGCGTATGTCCGGCGGATCGTCGCCAACCTGGCGGCCGACCGGGTCCGGAAGGTCGTCCGCGAGCGACGCGGGCTGCTCTTCCTTGGTCAGCGGGCCGACCAGTCGGCGCGGATACCCGATCTCCCCGCGGTCATGGATCTGCGCTCCGCGCTGATGACACTGCCGCCGGGCAAACGTGCGTGTGTCGTGCTCCGCTACGCCTTCGACCTGTCGGAGATCGAGACGGCTCGCACGCTGGGTATCTCCGTCGGCACGGTGAAGAGCCAGACCGCCAAGGGAGTCGCCGAACTGGAGCGGATTCTCCAGAACACCGAGCTACCGCCGGCCGGTGCCGCGGAGGTGGCGAGGCCACAGGTAGCGTCCGGTCAGTCGGGCACGTCACGCGGCGCCACATCCCGATCGGGCAGTTCCCGGGTGAATGGGTCCCGATCGGGCTCGGGTCGCCTGGGACGGCGGCGGGACAGTGGTCAGTCCGGCAAACCGGCGGGTCCGAGCCGGTCGGCGTTCGCCTGCCTCGGCCGCGTCAAGCTATGGCCCTGGTGGCAACAGCGAGTCGGCGAGGCATAGATGACGCAGAAGGCGCCCGGGATTCCAGGGGCCCGATCATGATGCGCAGGGTGGCGCGGCAGCGCGGCGCGGCGGGCCTCCGGCCGATTGCCGTCCCTCCGCTCCGGGGACGGGTGACCGCATGACTAACGACCACGGAACAGGCGACCGTGGAACCAACAGCTCGAGCGCGGATGGTCGAGGGTCAGCCGATCGCGTCGGCGAGTTCCGCGGCGGCGACGGTCATGGCGGCAATCTGGGGGAGCTCCCGTTCCCCGACCGACTCCGCGGCATGCTGAGCGCCGAGATGGGCCGGCACCGCCCCGACTCCGATCGCATCCGCAGACGTGTCGCGGCGGCAGTCGATGCTCCCCTGAGCGGCACGATCATCCGCCCCCTCGGCCCGAGCGGACCTGTCGGCCCGAGCGGTCCACTCAGCGCGAACGGACCACTCAGACCGCCTGGTTCGATCGGCTCCAACACCCGGACCGAGGATGGCCGGATCATCACCCGGCAGCACCGCCTGGGCCGTACCGTCACGAAGGCCCCATCGAGCCGACGGCGCCGATCCAGCCGGTCTACCAGCCCCGACCGGCTCCCCCGGTCCCACAACTGGCCCCGTTCCCGGCGGCGCTCGGTTGCCCGACGCGGCACGATCGCGGGGGCGCTACTCGCCATCGTGAGCATCACGGCCCTGACGGCCCTGGCCCTGCTGGGGCCGTCGGGATCGAACTCCCCGGCTCCGCCCACGACGACCGTCACGGCGAAGCCGCGGCCGTCCGCCACGCCGGTCACGACGTCTCCGGTCACGACGTCTCCGGTCACGACGTCTCCGGTCACGACGTCTCCGGTCACGACGTCTCCGGTCGTGCGGACGCCGGCCGCGTCGCCCCAGGCCACCACGGTGCTCCCACCGGAACCGGCCAGGTCGAGCCCCGCCGGAACATCCGGGGGCAGCGCCGCCGTCCCGGACGCGACGAGCGACGCGAGCGCCGCACGGAGGTCCGCCGGCCCGGACCCGGCGGACCCGGGGTCCGCGAGCGGTGGTGGCGGCGCACCGTCACCGTCCGCGGGACCGTCCGCGAACCATGGTGACAGCGGATCCTCCCTGCCCGGCGGAACGTTCGCGGGCATCGGCGGCGGGATCTACACCAGCACCGTCGCCCCCTTCCCCAGTGGGTCACAGGTGCGGCTTCCGGGCCCCGGAACTCTCGACTGGGTGCTGTTCGGGGGCTCGTGGAACGGTGTGCAGAACCGGGCCGCCATTGTGATGCCGCTGATCGACACCGGCACCCTGCTGGGCACGTCCGTGCCGTCATCCTCCGGATTCGACTGGACGGAGGGCACGCCGGTCGCGACCGGCGTGGACGACACCGACCGGCTGTCCCTGCAGGGCTCGGCCCGGCTGACGGTCTTCGTCTCGCAGTCTCCGCTCACCCTGGACGTCCTCCTCGGATCCGGTTCCGGGCGGGTACAGATCATCGTCACCTCCATCGGCGGCACGCAGACCTTCACCCAGACCCTGCCTTCACCGATCGCCGATGGCTCGGCCGATGGCGTGGTGAGCATCGGGCTGCCGGCCGGAATCGGCACGACGTCGATCACCATCTCCAGCGGGGGCACGCCGGGTTGGACACTGGCGGCCGCAGTCCTGCGCTGACGGCGTGGGTCTGCGCCGGTTACGTGGGTCTGCACGTGACCATGCGGAACCATGGGGAACCATGCGGACGAAAAATCTTCACAACGACGGCAACCAATCAACCTCCGCCGGACGACTGACAGATGAACGCCATACCGGCCCCCCGCGCCAGGAGGTCCGGCGGTGTTTCGGCCCGTTCGCTCCCCGGCTAACCCCCCCCAGCCCGGCGGACGGGTCGCCAAGCGGCCGCCGACGGCGGCACGCGGGCTGGCCGGCCCGGCCAAGGTCGGCCAGCCCCTCGCGCCCCCTCCCACGCCGCCCGGCGCCCCGGTCCCGGGGGTGAGTCCGGTCCGGGTGTGAGTCCGGTCGTGGGAAGGTGCCACGCGCCCTACGCTGACCGGCCGGGGAGAGGTAGCGTCAACCTCGTGCGTCGGCTGCTGTTGTCACCCTCGTGGATCGCGCGTCATCTCCTCGCGCTCTTCCTGATCGCATTCTTCATCCGCATGGGCATCTGGCAGCTGACGAAGGGCGAATCCCCGCAGGGATCGTTGCAAAACCTCTTCTACGGGGTCGAGTGGCCTGTCTTCGCCGCCTTCGTCGTGTACTGGTGGGTGAAGATGATGAAGGAGGATCTGGCGCCCAAGGACACCACCGGGCCGCGGTGGGGTGCCCACGGCCGGATCGCCCCCGAGGCGCCATGGCGACCGGATCTCGACACGGGCCCCAAAATGCTGACGACCGGCACCGCCGAGCAGTCCGCCGAGGACGACGAACTCGACGCCTACAACCGCTATCTCGCCTCACTGTACGAGCGTGACGCCCTTCGGGACGCCCTCAAGCACATCAACGGAGCCCGCTGATGACGGCATTGCCCGACCCCACCCGTACGGCCACCACAGGACGTGCCTCCGCGACGGCGATTCGCGCACCCCTGCTGCGGTACCGGGCCATCGCCTACATCGTCGGTGTGGGGCTGATCGCGCTGGTGTGCATCGGCATGCCGATGAAGTACATCGGCGGCAACGACGCGATCGTGGCGGCCGTCGGCCCGCTCCACGGTGTGCTGTACATGGTGTATCTCGCCGCTTCCTTCGATCTGGCGAACCGTTGCCGGCTGTCCTCGACCCGGACGATCACAATCATGCTTGCCGGCACCATCCCGTTCCTGTCGTTCTTCGCCGAGCGGCGGGTCACGTCCCTTGTGCGGGAGAGCCAGCTGTCCGCCGCCGCGGCTCCGGCCGGCCCGGCCACCGGGCCCACCAAGCCCGCGAAGCCCGCGCAGAGCGCCGAGGCCTCCACAACCTGAGGGACCTGAGGACCGGCCTGACGGCGTCGAGAGACGTCGGGACCTCTCAGGGCAGGGACATCTCAGGGCAAGCCGACGCAGGCAGAGGCCGCCGTCGGCTTCTGCCGACGCAGGCAGAAGCCAACGCGCCGGGAGACGTCGCCTCAGGACACGTCCGAGTCAACTCCAGCCAGGCGGAGCGCCGCCGGTGCGGGGCGGCGGAGACGGGCGGGCACGGCGATCGTCAGGACCTCACCGGCGGTGAGCCGCCGGAGCCGGGCCAACCGGGAGGGCGGAGCGAGCATCTCCGCGGACAGCACCTGGTCAGCCTCGGTACCGAAGGCAAACAGGCGCCCGTCCGACCAGGTGATCAGTTCGTCGGCCGTACTGGCGGGTCGCACGAGGACCAGCTGGGCGCGCCGCGGGTCCCAGACGATCGTCACCGTCCGCGTGGTGGACCGGAGCAACGCCCACTTGCCGCCGCTGCGGTAGGCGGCCGCCAGCATCCGGGCCGTCTCGTTTCCCTCGGGACGGCGGGACGGACGATCCGCGATCACCACGAGCCCCGCGTCGTCGACCGCGATCGGCGGAGTCGGGTCCGCCCGCAGGTCCGCGGCGGTCACCGTCCCGAATGCTCCGTCGAGGTGGACACCGCGTGCGGCGGGCAGCCCAAACGACGATGAAGCCAGCATGGCGGTCAGGGACGCCCGCCGGACGTCCGCCCCGTCCAGCCGGACCAATCCGCAGACCGTCATCCGTTCCTCCGTCCTCAGCCCGCGATCCTCGATCCGCGATCCGATGGCGCACGGCACGGACGGAATCCCGGCCGGATGATCGACACGGTGCGGCGGCGTTCACGGGTGCTCCAGCGCCGGAACGTAGCAGTTTCTCGCCCGCCTCACCGGTCCGTTGCACGGAATCGCCGAGTGGTTCCGGCCTTCGGTGCCGGGCCTCACCGTCGTGATCCGGGCTCGGCTAGGACAGCGGCTCGAAAACACATCGGCCGCCTACCGGCCGCCGATCGCCCGTGACCGAGACGTCCGGCGGAAACCGGCCGCATGCGGAGGAAGACCGCGGTCACGGGGGGAAGGACGGACTCAGGCCACGTTGGCGCCCGACGGCTCACGCTCCCGCTTGACCCGACGAGTCGCGATCACCGGATGAGCCGGGCAATCGACCAGATGCTCATCGAAGCCCTGCACCGTCGGCCAGGACTGGTGGCAGGACCCGCAATGGGTCGTGGCCGGATCGGTCCACCGCTCTTCGCAGCCGGCACAACTGGCCGTGACCGGGATCTGCACTGTCTTGTCGGGCTGCCGGCGACGAGAGACCTGGATCGGCAACGCCTGTTGGATGGATTGTTCATCTGGGGAACGGAGTGTGACGGAAACCGCGCGTGGACGCCGGGGTGGGGTGTTGGCGGCCGGGATCGCGCGAGGGGATGTCGACCGACGGGGAGGCACCCGGCCATCCTGTCGCAGACCTGCACAAGCGTCACGCAACCGGCTGTCGAGTGTTCAGGGTGATTGTCCTGCGGCAACGCTTCCGGAGCTCGCGAACCAGAGCGTTCCGCCCGGACGGATCGTCATCGGCGACGGCCGACCGCTGGCGGGAACCCGCGCCGGAAACAACCGTGCCGGGCCGAGCGACGCCTGGAACATCGCCGAACAGTCAAAAATGACTACCGATACCCACCAATACCACTGGACTAGCTATGGTCAAGCGCAGGGCGGACGCCATCGCCAGGGCCGGCGGTGAGGGGATCCCGGGCGTGAGTGCCGGCGCACTGCTGCGAGGGTGGCGGGAGCGACGCCGGATCAGTCAGCTCGGACTGGCGTTGCGAGCCGACAGTTCCGCCTGACGCATCAGTTTCATCGAGACCGGCCGCTCCATTCCGAGTCGCCCGATAGTGCTGCGCGGGCCACGTGCCCGTCGGTGCGGAACCGGATGAGCAGTTCCTGCCTGTCGCCGAGGCCGATGGTGCAGGATCCGTACATCGGATCGGAGTCGACCAGCCACCGGTCACGTCCCAGCGTGCCCATTTCGTGCCCACAAGGATCTTCAGCTGTTCCAGGCTGATCGTCGCCAACTGTCTCCGGCGACAAAAAGCCTGGTAAAGCGGAGGGCGTGGGATTCGAACCCACGACGAGGATCACTCCCCGTAGCGGTTTTCAAGACCGCCGCCATCGGCCACTAGGCGAGCCCTCCTGATCTGCGGAGACGACGTCAGGCTACGTCCGGCTCGCCGGAGTCTGCCCGCCATGTGCCCGCCGGGTGCGCTCCAGGATCTCACAGCCCGCGCCGGTGCTGTCCGCCACGTCACCCGTCGGCACCGGATCGGCCGCCGGGCAGTGGCCCGTCAGTGCGTCCGTGATCCGATCGTTGACGAGAGGCCAGCATGTAGCCCGCACATTGCCGAAATCCTCGTTTTAAGATCAAGACGCGGTGCGGGCCGCGCTTGCAGGTCCGAGCTGTTCGACGAACGCCCTCGTCGGCAGCGTGAGGAAACCAGCTGACGCAGGGAGCTGTCTTACCTCATGCTGTCAGATAGGGGATCGCGGTGCCCGCGATCGCGCTGCTTGCCCTGGCCACAGCGATTCACCCGGCGGTGTCCCACCGGCAGACGGCACCGATCACTCAGCCTCTCCTTGATCCGACCACGTTGGACCTCCGTGTCTGAGATTTCGGGTGCTGAGCCATCGGGTCACCGCGTCGGTGAGGACCACCTCGTACGGAAGGCCTCGCAGCTCGTCCGCGGTCACGTCCAGACCGCGCGCCCGCCCCAGGTCGGCCAGCCACGACCAGGGGTGGTCCTCACTGGGCTGTTCGCCATCAGGGAGTACGACGTTCAACACGTCTTGGGTGATGCTGTCGCGGGTCTCGCCGAACTGGCCCGCGCCAAGACCTGGATCATCGAGTATCCGGCTGACGGTGAAGCCGCGATCTTCATGCAAGATCACCCGCCGGCCGTCGTCCAGCGTGACGAACTCACTGACCGAGAAGTTCTGGGAACTCCCGTCGTCGGCGCGCGGCGCCCACAGATCACACAAGGCGCCCAGGCCGACGATGCGACCGGGCTCGACAGGAGGAAGATCCCTGCGACCGACCGCGTCCGGGTACGGCTGCCAACTCCACTCCATACCGCTCACGTCCCCCACCTCGGGGTCCCGGGTAAACCGTTTGCAGTGCTCTTCAGTTCCACCTTAACCGTCAGCCAC
>NZ_CDXDOR010000004.1:0-94899 GCF_978021225.1 Frankia sp. CeTa3Moorea
GCCGACGTCGCCGCCGAGACGGAACCGGCCGCGCGCGACGGGCTCGCGGCCCCCACCGGGCGGGCGGGAGCGGCCCGTCCCGCCGGGCCTACCGTCGTCGACCAGCCGCGCGGCGGATCGGATCGTTCCGGGGCCCGCTCGTGACCGGCGTATCGGCGGGTGGTGAGTCCGTCGCCGGTGTACCGGTGGATGGCCCGCCCTCGCCGCGGGCCCCGCTCGCGGCCACGCGCCGCCGGTCCGGACCGGTCCCGACGCTCGCCGAGCCCGTGCTCGTGCCGAGGCCGCACGCGGTGGTCGTGGCCGGGGCGCGACCGAACTTCATCAAGATCAAGCCGATTCTGGACGCCCTCGACGCGGAGGGTTTCCGGACCACGCTCGTGCACACCGGTCAGCACTATGACGAGGCGATGAGCGAGGTGTTCTTCGCCGATCTCGGGCTGCGTCCCCCTGACCATCACCTCGCGGCGGGATCGGGCTCCCACGCCGTGCAGACGGCCGCGGTCATGACGTCGTTCGAGCCGTTGCTCGACCGGCTCGTCCCGGAGATCGTCGTCGTGGTCGGCGATGTCAACTCAACTCTGGCCTGTGCGCTCGTCGCGGCGAAGGCGGGCGTGCCCGTCGCCCATGTGGAGGCGGGACTGCGCAGCGGTGACCGGTCCATGCCCGAGGAGATCAACCGCATTGTCACCGACCATGTGTGCGACCAGCTGTTCGCGACCTCACCGGACGCGGTGGAGCATCTGTACCGGGAGGGCCTGCCCCCCCGGGCGGTCCATCTCGTCGGCAACGTCATGGTGGACACCCTCCTGGCGTGCCGGGATGAGGCGCTGGGCCGGCCGACGCTGACCGAGCTCGGCCTGCACCCGGGCGGGTACGGCCTGGTGACCATGCACCGGCCCGCCAACGTCGACGATCCGGACGTGCTCGCCGGGCTGCTCGGGGCGCTCGGGGAGATCGCGGTGCGGTGCCCGCTGGTCTTCCCGGCGCATCCCCGTACGGCGGCGCGGCTGGCCGGGATGCTCCCCCCGGGGGTTCGGCTACTCGGGCCCGTGGGATATCTCGACTCCCTGGCGTTGCAGGCCGGGGCGCGTCTCGTGCTCACCGATTCCGGCGGCGTGCAGGAGGAGTCCACCGTGCTGGGAATACCGTGCCTGACGCTCCGCGACTCGACGGAACGTCCATTGACTGTTACCGAGGGTACCAACCGGGTGGTGGGTCGGGACCGGCGGGTGGTGGTCACGGCCGCGTTCGACACCCTGGAGCGGCCGCCTGCGCCCCGGCGTCCGGCCCTGTGGGACGGCCACGCCGCCCGCCGCATCGCGCGAATTCTGGCCCGGGTGGTCGCACCCCCGCCGGAACCGGGCCGTCCGGGCGCACCGGATCCGGAGATCCGTCCGCCGGCTCGGGACACAGTGAGCCACCTACCTCTCTCTATGTAAACAATCTGACACACTATGTGTATGACTTCGAAGAAACTGGTGGTCGTCGGGCAGGGATACGTCGGTCTCCCGCTCGCGATGCGGGCGGTCGATGTGGGTTGGCGGGTCGTCGGGGTGGACGTGGACGCGAGCCGTGTCGCCCAGCTGGCCGCCGCGCGGTCCTACGTCGAGGACATCCCCGATAGGCAGCTCGCGGCGGCGTTGGAGTCGGGCCGGTACGAGCCGACGTCGGACTACGCCCGCGCCGCGGGGTTCGACGTCGCGGTGGTCACCGTCCCCACCCCGTTGCGGGAGGGGGCTCCCGACCTGTCCTACATCGTGGGCGCGGCGCACAGCCTCGCGCCGCTGGTCCGGCCGGGCGTGACCGTGATCCTGGAGTCGACGACCTATCCGGGGACGACCGAGGAGCTGTTCGCCCCGCTGCTCACCGAGGGTTCCGGTCTGCACCCCGGTATCGACTTCCATCTCGGCTACTCGCCGGAGCGGATCGATCCGGGTAACCGGGTGTGGAACCTGGTGAACACCCCCAAGGTCATCTCCGGGGTGCACGAGGACTCCCTGGCGGCCGTGAGCGCCTTCTACGACACCGTGGTCGAGCGGACGGTTCCGGTCGGCTCGACCCGGACCGCCGAACTCACCAAACTGCTGGAGAACACCTTCCGGCATGTCAACATCGCGCTGGTGAACGAACTGGCGATGTTCGCGCACGAACTCGGCGTCGACGTGTGGGAGGCGATCGACGCGGCGTCCACCAAGCCGTTCGGGTACCTGCGGTTCACTCCCGGCCCGGGGGTCGGCGGCCACTGCCTGCCCATCGACCCGTCGTACCTGTCCTGGCGGGTGCGCCGCAGCCTCGGCCGCAGCTTCCGATTCGTCGAGCTCGCCAACGACATCAACGACCACATGCCCGACCACGTGGTGCGGCGGGTCACCGAGATGCTCAACGCCCGGCGACGGTCGGTCGCGGGCAGCCGCATCCTGCTGCTGGGACTTGCCTACAAGAAGAACACCGGGGATGCGCGCGAGTCGCCCGCGACGCGGGTCGCCACCCTGCTCGCTGACCTCGGTGCCCACGTGCGGGCGGCGGACCCGCACGTCGACGCGGCCCGGCTGCCGCCCCGGGTGACCCTGGTAGAGGTGGGTGCGGGGGAGCTCGCGACCGCGGATCTGGTGGTGCTCCTGGTCGACCACGACGCCTTCGACCGTGACCAGGTAGCGCGGCACGCCCGTGCGGTCCTCGACACCCGGCACTGGCTGCCCACGCACGACCGGGGCCGCCGGCCGGTGGCAGCCGGCGGGGGACACCCGGTGATACCGGCGCAGGTTGCGCGGCACGACGAGCTCGCGTTCGCCGTGGAACCCCTGTGACGCCCTCCCCACCCTCTGACGCCCTCGCACCCTCGCGGCGTCCCACATCTTCCCGTATCTTTATGTAGTTGAATGATAACTGAAAATTATCGTCATCGAGAGGGTGCGGGCGGAGGGGCGGATGCCATGCGGGTCGTCGCCACCGACGCGTGGTTCCATCACCGGCCAAGCGGGCGCAGGCGCCGGGGCCCGATAACGGTGCTGAAGGTGCTGAACCGGACGGAGCGCTCCGGCATCCAGCTGGGGGCCGTGAACCTGCTCCGCCGCCTCGACCAGGACGAGTTCCGGCTGTTGTTCGCGGTGACGTCCGGCGCGGCAGGGGCGTTCGACGGTGAGATCCGGGCGTCCGGCGGCGAGGTGTACCACTGCCGGGCCGACTGGCGCTTTCCATGGTCCTTTCTGGGGCTGTTGCGCCAGGTACGCCCGGACGTGGTGCAGGCGGAGGTGGTGCAGGCGGACGTGACGATCCTCTCCGGGGTGGTCCTCGCGCTGGCCCGGCTCGGGGGGGTTCGGCGCCGCGTCGCCTACCTCGCCGATGCCCCGGACCGGCACGGCGACAGCCTGGGCGGCCGGGTGCGGCGGATCGGCGGCCGGTTGCTGCTCGACCGGTTCGCCACCCATCTGGTCGCAGTGAGCGAGGCGGTGATGCGGGGTCTGTGGCGGGAGAACTGGCGGCTCGACCCTCGTTGCCGCGTTATTTACCACGGCGTCGAGCTGGAACCGGTCGGCGTCGCCATCGCGGCCCGCCGCCGCGCGGAGGAACTCGCCGAGGACGATCAGGAGCTTGTCACCGTCGTCCACGTCGCCTGCCCGGATTCGGCGAAGAACCGGGACCGGGCCGTGGAGATCCTCGCGGCGCTGCGGGGGCGATCCGTGAACGCCCGGCTCCTCTTCGTGGGTCGTCAGGATGCCGCCGAGACGGCCCGGCTGGTCGCGCTGGCGTCCCGGTGCGGCGTCGCTGACCACGTCGAGTTCACCGGCGAGGTGCTCGAGATCCCGCGCCTGCTGGTCGCGGCCTCGCTGCTGCTGGTCACCTCCCGTCACGAGGGCCTGCCCGGCATCGTGCTCGAGGCCTGTGCGGTCGGGACGCCCGTGCTCGCCGCGGACCTGCCCGGGGTCGACGAGATCGCCCGGCTGCTCCCCGGCGTGACGATCCTGCCGCTGCGCATCTCCGACGCGGTCTGGGCCGGCACCGCCGAGATGCTCACCGCCGTTCCCCCGACCATTGATCAGCGCCGGGAGGCGATGCGTCTGCTGCGCCGGTCCCCGTTCACGATGGAGCACTGGCAACGCGACATCGCGGCGGTGTGGTCGTAGTCGGCGTCCCCGCCCGCCCGGGTACCGCCACCGCCCGGCCACGACCAGAGAGGACCGCCCACGATGAAGATCGTCACCTTGCTCGAGGCGGGGGACGGCCCGCGGTGGCCCGTTGCGCACGCCGTCGCCGAACAGGAGAGTGGGGACCACGTCATCGTTCTGATGCCCCCGCCCGACCACATCGACAGTCCGCTGGCCCGGGAGTTGACCGCGGGCGGCGTGGAGGTCGTCGCGAGCCCCGTGCCGCGCCGGGGAGCGACGATCCGCCGTCAGGCCGGCGGGATTCTCCGGCTGCGGGCGGAGCTGGCCGCGCTCGGGGCGGACGTCGTCCACTACCACCACTACGCCTCGGCGGTGGCCGCCCGCCTCGCCACCGTGGGCACCACGATCACCCGCGTGTACATGGTCGCGAACCCTCTGCACCTGGACCACCCGCTGATCCGGCCGGTCGAGCGGGTGCTCTGCCGGCTCGATCACCTGCTGATCGCGCCGACCTCCGACGTCCGGCGCCGCTACGCCGCGCTCGGCCAGCCGGTGCGCCGCCTGCGCACCGTGTCCTACGGCGTGGATCTGGACCGGTTCACGCCGGCAGACGACCGGGAGCGCCGGGCGGCCCGGACGGATCTCGGTCTGCCCGAGGACGGGTTCGTGGCGGTGCAGGTGGCGCGCTTCCACCCGCCCGGTCGTCTTGTCCATCCGGGCCGGGGGGTGGCGGGCCACGAGGTACTGCTGGCGGCCTGGTCGCGGTTCGTCGAGCTGGGCGGCCGTGGCACCCTGATCCTCGTCCACGGGGCTCCCGAGGACGGGGCTCCCGAGGACGGAGAGGATGTCGCCGGCCGGCGGAACGAGGCCGCGGCCCGTTACCGCGAGCGGGTCCGGGCCTGGGCCGGGGCGCTTCCCGGCGCGGCGGCGGTGCGCTGGGTGCACGGTGTCCGCGACGTGCGGCCGTACTACGCCGCCGCCGATGTGAACGTGGTGCCCTCCCGGGTGGAGGACTACGGTGCCGTCGGGGTGGCGTCGGCCTGCGGGGTACCGACCGTGGCGACGCGGGTCGGGGCGATCAGCGAGCTGGTGGACGACGAGACCGGCTGGCTGGTGGCACCCGGCGACGCGGTGGCGGTGGCGGAGTGTCTCACCGACGCCGCGGCCGGCCGGCGGGCACCCGCCGCGCGCGACCGCGGCTTCGCCGCGCGGGCACGGGCCGAGAAGCTGCTGGATCGCCGGTCGTTGAGCCAGGACGTCGTCGCTGCCCTGCACGAGGCCGTGCGCGGCGCGCGGTCGTGGCACGCGTGCTCCGGCCCGGGCCGGAGTGTGCCGGGATGCACCCGGGTACCGGAAGAATGAGTTCACCCGCAGGTGGGGTGATTGTCGCCGAACATTCCGCCGTTGTGGGCAGGGGCTGCCGGTAGCCTCCGATGCTGTTAGCAGTGTTAAATAATTGCCGGAGTCGGGTGTGACGACCTTGTTCGGGAGGCCCCGGCGGTTCCCGCCGACCCGGAGGGTCGGCGGGGTCACAGCGCCGCGGGCGCGGTGCGAGACGCGCCGGAATGCCAGGATGGGACGGAGCTGGCCGAGGCAGGCAGGCGCCGGATGCGTGCCCACCCGGGACCGTGGGTCCGGCGTCACCACGGTGCGGCCAGCCGGGCGGGGCCATGGGAGCGAGCCCCGCCGCTCGCGGGTGGCGGGCGGTGGGCGACGAGAAGGAGAACGATGGACACCTTCGGCAGTACCGGATCGCTCGTGGTGGGTGATCGCACCTACACGATCAGGCGGCTGGACGCGGTGCCCGGGGCCGATCGACTCCCCTACAGCCTCAAGGTGCTGTTGGAGAACCTTCTGCGTACCGAGGACGGCGCGAACATCACCGCGGACCACGTCCGGGCGCTGGCGAACTGGGATCCCTCGGCCGCCCCCAGCCAGGAGATCCAGTTCACGCCCGCCCGCGTCATCATGCAGGACTTCACCGGCGTACCGTGCGTGGTGGACCTTGCCGCCATGCGGGAGGCGATGGCCGCCCTCGGCGGCGACCCGTCGAAGATCAATCCGCTGGCCCCCGCCGAGCTCGTGATCGACCACTCGATCATCGCTGACCACTTCGGTCGGCCGGACGCGTTCGAGCTCAACGCGGCGCTGGAGTTCGGCCGCAACCGGGAGCGTTACCAGTTCCTGCGCTGGGGTCAGGAGGCGTTCGACAACTTCACCGTCGTCCCGCCGAACACCGGCATCGTGCACCAGGTCAACCTGGAGCACCTCGCCCGGGTCGTCTTCACGAAGCAGACGGCCGACGGGACGCTGGCCTACCCCGACACCCTCGTCGGCACGGACAGCCACACCACGATGATCAACGGTCTCGGTGTGCTCGGCTGGGGCGTCGGCGGCATCGAGGCCGAGGCCGCCATGCTCGGCCAGCCGGTGAGCATGCTCATCCCCACTGTGGTGGGCTTCAAGCTGACCGGCGAGCTGCCGACGGGCACCACCGCGACCGACATGGTGCTCGTCATCACCGAGATGCTGCGTCGGCACGGCGTCGTCGGCCGGTTCGTCGAGTTCTACGGCGACGGCGTGACGAACGTCCCGCTGGCGAACCGGGCGACCATCGGCAACATGAGCCCCGAGTACGGCTCCACCTGCGCGATCTTCCCGATCGACGCGGAGACGCTGAACTACCTCAGGCTCACCGGCCGTCGCGCGGAGCTGGTGGCGTTGGTCGAGGCGTACGCCAAGGAGCAGGGCCTCTGGCACGACCCGAGCCGCGAGGCTGCTTACACGACCACCCTCGAGCTGGACCTGTCCACCGTCGAGCCGTCGCTTGCCGGGCCCAAGCGCCCGCAGGACCGGGTGCCGCTGGCGAGCGCGAAGCAGGCCTTCCGGGCGGCGTTGGTCGACTACGCCCAGCCCCTGGTGCTCACGAACGGTGGCGCGGACGAGGCGGATGCCGAGTCCTTCCCGGCCTCCGACTCGGCGGCGGCATTCGCCGACAAGCCCTCCGACGCCCCGATCTCGGTGAACGCCGTGGCCGGGGACGTCGCCGCCCGCTCGTCCAACCCGACGGCGGTCACCCTCGCCGACGGCACGAGCGTCGAGATCGACCACGGCGCCGTCGCCGTCGCGGCCATCACCTCCTGCACCAACACGTCCAACCCGCAGGTCATGGTCGGCGCGGCCCTGCTGGCCCGCAACGCCGTCGAGAAGGGGCTCACCCGCAAGCCGTGGGTGAAGACCACCCTCGCGCCGGGCTCGAAGGTGGTCATGGACTACTACGAGCGGGCGGGGCTCGTGCCCTACCTGGACAAGGTCGGCTTCAACCTGGTCGGGTTCGGCTGCACCACCTGCATCGGTAACTCCGGGCCGCTGCCGGAGGAGATCAGTGCCGCGGTGAACGACGCAGACCTGGCGGTGGTCAGCGTGCTGTCGGGTAACCGCAACTTCGAGGGCCGGATCAACCCCGACATCAAGATGAACTACCTGGCGTCCCCACCGCTGGTGGTCGCCTACGCGCTGGCCGGCACGATGGACATCAACCTCGACACCGACCCGCTGGGCACCGGCACCGGCGGGGAGCCCGTCTACCTGCGTGACATCTGGCCGAGCGAGGCCGAGGTCGCCGCGGTCGTCGGCGACGCCATCCAGTCCGAGATGTACGAGTCCGACTACGCCGACCTGTCCGGTGACGAGCGCTGGCGCTCGCTGCCGGTCGGTGATGGGGGGGAGGCGTCGCGGACGTTCGCCTGGGCGCCCGACTCCACCTACGTCCGGCACCCTCCGTACTTCGAGGGGATGGCGGCGAAGCCGGAGGCCCGGACCGACATCATCGACGCCCGGGTGCTGGCGGTGCTCGGCGACTCGGTCACCACCGACCACATCTCCCCGGCTGGCTCGATCAAGAAGGACTCGCCTGCCGGCCGCTACCTTACCGAGCACGGGGTCGCGCCCGCCGACTTCAACTCCTACGGGTCGCGGCGCGGCAACCACGAGGTGATGATCCGCGGCACGTTCGCCAACATCCGGTTGCGCAACCGGCTGGCGCCGGGCACCGAGGGCGGGGTCACCCGGCACCTGCCCGACGGTGAGCAGTTGGCCATCTACGACGCCGCGCAGAAATACGCCGCCGAGGGTGTGCCGCTGGTGATCCTGGCCGGTAAGGAGTACGGCTCGGGATCCTCCCGGGACTGGGCGGCGAAGGGCACCTCGCTGCTCGGCGTGCGGGCGGTCATTGCCGAGTCCTACGAGCGCATCCACCGGTCGAACCTGATCGGCATGGGCGTGCTGCCGCTGCAGTTCCCCGTCGGCGAGTCGGTGGAGTCGCTCGGCCTGACCGGGGAGGAGACGTTCACCATCACGGGCCTCGCCGAGGTGGGCGAGAGGACCCCGTCCCTCACGGTACGTGCCGGCGACAAGACCTTCGAGGCGGTCGTGCGGATCGACACCCCCGGCGAGGCGGAGTACTACCGCCACGGCGGGATCCTGCTGTACGTCCTGCGCTCGCTGCTGTAGCCCACGGCCGATGATCCGGGACCGGCGGGTTCGCTCCCGCCGGCCCCGCCCGCCGGCCCGCATGTCGCCTGCCGCGCCTCGTGCGCTCCTCCCTTGCCCTGGTCGGCGTGCTGGGTAATTTACGTACTACCGAGAGTGATAAGCTTGCTGGGTGAACACGGACGGCCGTGCCGTCCGATCGTCACCATCCGTTGCGGTAGGGGGAAGTCCGAATGCCGCGTGGCACCCCGGAACAGAGTGGGCCCTCGGTACCGACGGTTCCGTCGGGAATCCCCGGTGAGCGGGTCACCCCGATCGTCCCCCAGCCCAGCGGGCCCCGGCCACGCCGCCCCCAGCCGGCCGTGGCCCGGCCGGGGCCGGCCGCGGACGACGCCGCCGGACCGCGCGGGCGGCGCCTGCGGGTCATGGTCATCGTCGGCACCCGGCCGGAGGTGATCAAGCTTAGCCGGGTGATCGCCGCCCTCGACCAGGCGGTCGACCTGTGTCTGGTCCATTCGGGCCAGAACTACGACCACGAACTGAGCGGAATCTTCTTCGAGGAGCTCGGCATCCGCCGACCGGACCACATGTTGGAGGCCGCCGGAGCCACGCCCGCGGAGACGATCAGCAGGATCATCGCCCGGGTGGACCCGGTGCTCGCCGCCGAGGAGCCTGACGCCGTGCTGCTCTACGGCGACACGAACACCTGCCTCGCCGCGATCCCGGCGAAGCGCCGACGCATCGGGGTGTTCCATCTCGAGGCCGGGAACCGCAGCTTCGACCAGCGGGTTCCCGAGGAGATCAACCGTAGGGTCGTCGATCACCTCAGCGACGTGCATCTCGCCCTGACTGAACATGCCCGCCGTCACCTGCTCGCCGAGGGACTGCCCGCGCAGCGGGTCTTCGTCGTCGGATCGCCGGTGAAGGAGGTGCTCACCCACTACGCGCCGCTCATCGACACCTCGTCGGTGCTCGCCACCCTCGGGGTGCAGGCTGGCCGGTACCTGCTCGTCAGCGCCCATCGGGAGGAGAACGTCGACCGCCCCGAGATGTTGTCGGCGCTGCTGGACACCCTCAACCGGCTGGTGGCCCGCTACCGGCTGCCGATGATCGTTTCGACCCACCCGCGGACCCGCGAGCGGCTCTCGGCGCTGCGCCGCTCCGGACACTTCCCGCTCATCGACGAGCGGGTGCGCTTCTGCCGGCCGTTCGGATTCTGTGACTACCTCGCCCTGCAGCGGTCCGCGCTGTGCGTGCTGTCCGACAGCGCCACGCTCACCGAGGAGGCGTCCCTCGTCGGCTTCCCTGCGGTGCTGATCCGGGAGGCCCACGAGCGCCCGGAGGGCATGGACCGCGGCGTGGGCGTCTCCAGCGTGCTGCGCCCCGACCGGATCCTTGACGCGGTCGAGCTCGTCGTCCGGGAGGCGGAGAGCGACCGCCGCCCCCGGGTCGTCGCCGACTACGACGTCGACGACGTCTCCCGCCGGGTGCTGCACATCATCGTCAGCTACGTCGATCACATCCGCCGGACGGTCTGGTACGGCGACCCCGGCCCGTCCGCCGGGCCGAGTCCGGCCGCTCCCGCCACCACCGCCGAGAGCCACTGAACCCTCCCCGTCCCGGGCACGGTAGTCAGCTTTTTTAGGGATCTCCCTGACGCGCGCCCCCGTTCCCGTTTCCCAGACTGAAAAGCGACACGCCGTCAGCGGTATCAGTTGGGGAGGAACACCGTCATGCCCGGACAGTGGGACGCCACCGTCAAGTCGGTCTACGCCGTCGACAGTGGTACCAACAACACCATTGATGTCATCGCGGATGACAAGGCCTTCGATGTCATCGCCGACGTCGAGATCGGGGAGAGCCTGATTGACTTCGGTGGCGCCGAATACACGCTCAGTGTTTCTGTTCGCAACCTGAGCCGGTTCGTCGTCGTGGCCACCGGAAACGTGATCGGCAAGATTCCGGTCAAGCCGGGGGACCCGAGGAAGGCCTTCAACAAGCCGTTGACGGTGCCAATCTCCGCACCCTGGTTCGCGAATGCTGCGGAGGATGGGGACGCCCTCGACGTCATCGCCGCACTCAAGGTGGCGTCGGGACGGTTCGTCAACACCACGGTCGCGATCAGCCCCTCGTTCATCGTCTCACCCTGATCGGGTCCGGCTCCTCACGAGGACATCGGATCCGATTGTTTGACGGTGGCCCCGGCGGAGGATCTCCGCCGGGGCCACCTCGCGCTATCAGGGTCTTGCGGTCAGCAGGGCCAGGGCGCACCGGGTCTTCGTCTCCTCGTCCTCCTCGATGTCGAGCCCGAGGCGGCGCAGGGCGGCCTCGAAGGCGATCTGGGCGATCTGGGCACCATCCGGCTCAACCCGGATGGACAATTCCAGCAGATCGAGCCCGCGGTCGCCGGGACCGGGGGCGAGCCGCCATCTCTCGGCCGCCACGGGAAAACCCGCCACCGGGATCGGAACCGGGGTGTTCCAGCGGACACCGTCGAGTGGGCCCAGTACGGACAGGCTGTCCAGGTCGATGGGGCGGTCCGCGTACTCGCGAAGGAACCGGCGCTGGCGGGGTGAGAACAGTTTCCGCGGCGACGTCGCGCCGACGAGGACGTCGGTCACCCGGCGTGCTTCCGGGTGTGCGGTCAGCGAGGCCGCGGGAACCCTGCGTTCCCCCGTCCAGTCCGCCTCCATCCGGAACACCGCGACGCGGTCGGGGCGCAGGCCGAGCCATTCCGGACTGAGCCGGGATCGCCCGGCCGGCCGGAGCCTGACCGTCGTATCACCGTGTCCGGCACCGTACTGCCGCAGCCGCAGGATGATTCCCTCGTCGAGCAGCGCTATTCCGCCGCGTTCCGCCGTTCCAGCCGGGTCCGCGCAGAAGTAGACCCGACGGCCGATGCCCAGCTCGGCGGTGAGCGCCAGAGCGTCACGCGCGGCGGATATCCACGGCCCGGTGAGGTTCACCTTGATCTGAACGCAGTCCAGGCGACGACGGGGACGCATCTCAGCTTCCGTGGGAATTACCGGGAGTGAGTAGAAGTCCGGTCATATACGGGCAACACCGGGATCATTTCTCTGCGTGGGTAACCGGACGTGACGGCCGGATCGTCAATGGCACTGGGTCGGGCACCGGACACCCCTCCGTACGGCTTCTCCCGGTTCTCCCAGGTCAACACACCGAGGGCCGAACCGCGTCCGGGAATCCCCGGCGGTTCCGGACATCGTCGTTCACTTCTGTGCTTAAAGTCCCTTTGCCGACCGTTCTGGTCGCGGAAGGATGATGTTGGTGGACAACGGCGTCACGGGGGAAGGACGGTTGTCGTGAAAGGGGCAAAGGCCACCATCGATGACTCTACCGGTATGCATCCGCTGGTAGGCCGGGAAAAGGAGTGTCGTCTCCTCGACGGCCTGCTCGCGGCCGTGGCGCAGCGCGGATCTGCCCTCGTTCTGCGGGGTGAACCCGGGGTGGGGAAGACCGCGTTGTTGCGGTATGCCGCCCGGATGGCCAGCACCCGGGCGGCCACCGCCCGGGTGCTCCAGCTTCGCGGGGTCGAGTCGGAGAGCACGCTGCCTTTCGCCGCGCTGGCGGACCTGGTGCTGCCGCTGCGGGAACATCTACCGGATCTCCCTGACGCGCAGCGGGTGGCGCTGCGGGTATGCCTGGCGCTCGCGGAGGGGGTGTCAACGAGCCCGTACGCCGCGTGCGCGGGAACCCTGAACGTCTTGGCCGCGGCCGGGGACAGGCATCCGCTCGTGGTGCTCGTCGACGATCTGCAATGGGTGGACCCGCCGTCGCAGCAGGCGCTGCTGTTCGTCGCGCGCCGGCTGGCGGTGGAACGGGTGGCGATGGTGATGACGGTCCGCTCGGATACCGCCGACCTGTGCGAGCGGTCCGGCCTGCCCTGTATGGAGGTCGCCGGGCTGTCCACCGAGGCGTGCGGCGAGCTGATCCGCGAGCACGGTTATCGGATGGCCCCGCACGTGCTGGGCGACCTGGTCCGGCGGATCGCCGGCAACCCATCGGCGCTGCTGGAGACGGCGGCCTCGCTGGGGGAGGCCCAGCTGCTTGGGCAGGAACCGCTCGGTGAGCTGCCGCCGCCGGGACGTCAGTTGGAGCGTGCCTGGTCCGACCGGCTGGACGGGCTGCCCGAACGCACCAGGCAGGCGTTGGTCGTGCTCGCCGCCAGCCGCACGACGTCGGTGGGAGCCCTGGCCCGTGCCGTGACCGCAGCCGCTCTCACCCTGGCCGATCTGGACGCCGCCCACGACGCGGGTCTGGTCAGGGTCGCCGCCGCGGACGGCGGCGTCGGCGGCGGTGATGGCGTCGATGCCACGCTGGAGTTCGCCCATCCGATGCTGGGGCCCTTCGTGCTGCGCCACGCCGCACTGTCGGCGCGCATGCGCGCCTACCAGGCACTCGCCGAGGTCTCCCATGGTGATGCGCGGGTGTGGTACTTGGCCGCCGCGGCTGGCGGTCCGGACGACGGGGTGGCCGACGCGCTTGCCGAGGTCGCCGTCCGGACACGCCGACGCGGGGGATACGGCGCGTCGGCACGGGCGTGGCACCGCTCCGCCGCACTGACCTCCGAGCGGGCCACCCGGGTCGACCGCGTCCTGCGTGCTGCCGCCGACGCGCATCTCGGCGGCCTGTCCCAGGATGCGGCAGCCTGGGCCGACGAGGCGGCGCGGCTGGCCCGCGGGCCGCTCGTGCGAGCCGACGTCGAGCTGGTCCGCGGCCGGGTGCTCACCTGGTCCGGTCATCCGACCCGGGCGTACGACCAGCTCGTCCAGGCGGCCGAGGCGGTCATGGACACCGATGCCGGACGGGCGGGCGCGCTGCTCGCCGAAGCCGTCCTGCCGGCTCTGATGGACGGCAGGGTGACGGTGGCCCTGAACACCGCCCAGCGCGGGCAGGCACTGACGCCGCGCCATCCGGCCCGCGCCCTGCCCCTGTCGATCCACCATGGCCGCGCTCTCGCCCTCACCGGGATGACCGGCGAGGCGGCCGCCTGCCTGGACGCCGTGTCCGGAGAGATCATCGCCGCGGACGACGTGGAGGACCAGCAGGCGCTGACTCTGACCGGCCAGACCCGCCTCGACGTCGAGGCGGACGGTGAGGCCGCCCGACTGCTCACCGCCGTGGTCAATGCGGCCCGCCGCGCCGGAGCCCCCGCGATGCTGCCTTACGCCCTCGCGGTGCGCTGTGAACTGGAGGGCTGGCGGGGCCTGTGGGCGGCCGGTTACGCGGATGGGGTGGACGCGCTGCGCTGGGCCGAGGAGCTCGGGCAGGTAGGCGCGATCGGCCTCAGTCTTATCGTGCTCGCCCGGATCGACGCCGCCCGCGGCGACCGTGCCCTGAGCGAGCAGCGGATCAGCCGCCTGCGGCGTGAGATCGGGCCGTACGGCATCGGCAGCCTGGACCTGCACGCGGCCGGCGTCCTCGGGCTCGCCGCGCTCGGTCACGGCGAGTACGACGTCGCCGTCATCACACTGCGAGAGGCCTGGTCGCGGGCCCGAGCCATGGGGCTGGCCAATCCCAACGCGATGCCGCTGGTCGGCGATCTCGCCGAGGCGCACATCCGGTCCGGTGACCACGACGGTGCCGCGGAGGTCGTGGATTGGCTCGCCGAACGTGCCGAGACGACTGGACTCGCGTGGCCCGCGGCGGTCGCCGCCCGCTGCCGCGGCCTGATGGCCGACGGCCTGGCGGCGGCCGAGACCGCCTTCGCGCAGGCCGAAGCCGCTCACCGGCGCCGGCGGATGCCGTTTGAGCACGCTCGGACCCGGTTGTGCCGGGGCGAGGTCGTGCGTCGTTTCCGCCAGCCGGCCGCCGCCCGGGTGCCCCTGCGCGAGGCGTACGCGACCTTCGAGATGCTGGGAGCGAAACCGTGGGCCCGCCGAGCCGCCGCCGAACTCACGGCCACCGGCGACCGGAGTGTCCTCAACGACCGCCCGACGGAGCACCCGACAAGGCTGGAGCGGCTCACCCCCGCCGAGCTCCAGGTGGCCCGCGCCATCTGCGAGGGGATGAACAACGCCGAGGCCGCGGCCGCCCTGTTCGTGTCCCGCAAGACGGTCGAGACCCATCTCACCCGGGTCTACCGCAAGCTCGGGATCCGCTCTCGCGGCGGTCTCAGCCGGGCGCTCGTCGCAGCCGGAGTCGACGACGTCGTGCCCTGGCCGTGAGTGGCGGGCCGGTGGTGAGCGGCGGGCCGGTCGGGGACCTCAGTCTCGGTCGGCGGGGGGATCCTCGGCGAGCAGGGCGGTCAGCGCCGGGAACAGGGCCGGCGGGGCGGCGACGGTGAGATCTTCGCCCGCCGGGCGGCCGTGCAGCCCACCGACCCGCAGCCCGGCCTCCACCGCCACGAGGCCGCCGGCGGCCTGGTCCCAGGGCTTCAGCCCGCGCTCGTAGTAGGCGTCGACGAGGCCGCCGGCCGCCGCGCACAGGTCCAGCGATGCCGCACCCATCCGACGGATGTCGCGCACCCGGGGCACCACCCGGCTGGCGACAGCGGCCTGCGCGGCCCGGCGGGACGCCGTGTAGCCGAAACCCGTTGCGACGAGGGCGCCGGCCAGCGTCGTCACCGCCGACCCGGTCAGCGGTTCCCCGTCCCGGTAGGATCCGCCGCCGCGCGTGGCGGTGTAGGTCACGCCCAACGCCGGGGCATGCACAACTCCGGTGACGACCTCCCCGCCGACCTCGGCGGCGATCGAGACCGCCCAGTTGGGCAGCCGGTAGAGGAAGTTCACCGTACCGTCGAGCGGGTCGACGACCCAGCGCACCCCGGTCGTGCCGGCGGAGTCCGAACCCTCCTCGCCGAGCAGTCCGTCGCCGGGGCGCAGTTCGGCGAGCCGTCGGGCGACGAGCGCCTCGGAGGCGCGGTCGAGGGCGGTCACGACGTCGGTGGGAGACGACTTCGTCGTCTCCGCGGCCACGGTGCCCTCCCGGCCCCGCGCGAGCAGGTCACCCGCCTCACGGGCGATCGTCAGCGCAATGGCGAGCAGTTCGTCCGGGTCTGGCAGGTCGCTCATCGTCCGGCGCTCCAGGGATCGGCACGGGAGTGGGGATCGGCACGGGAGTACGGTCCGTTCAACGGTTCATCCTGCCAAGACGGCCGGTCGTGCACTCCCCGTGGAATGTGAGAGGCGTCACGTCCGTCGGCTGCTTCCGGTTCCCGTTCCCGGCTCCGGCTCCGGCCCAGGGGCGCGTGCCCGGGCCGGAACCTCGCCGGTCCGCCGACCGGGGGACCTCGGTGGTCGGTGACCACGATCGAGGCGCCCGTAGGATCGTTGCTTGTGGTCGCGACAGACGGTACGGAACGGTCCACCCGCGCGGTCCCGGCGAAGCCGAGCCTGGACGGCATCGAGGCGCGCTGGTCGACGGTATGGCAGGATGAGGGCACCTACGCGTTCGACCGGACGGTCGACCGCGGGCAGGTCTACTCCATCGACACCCCGCCGCCGACCGTCAGCGGTTCCCTGCACGTGGGGCACGTCTTCTCGTACACCCACACCGACCTGATCGCCCGCTACCAGCGGATGCGGGGTCGCGAGGTCTTCTACCCGATGGGCTTCGACGACAACGGGCTGCCGACCGAACGCCGGGTGCAGAACTACTTCGCTGTCCGCTGCGAGCCGTCGCTGCCTTACGACCCGGGTTTCACCCCGCCGGACAAGCCCGGTAAGGAGCAGATCCCGATCTCGCGACGCAACTTCGTCGAGCTCTGCGAGCGGCTGACCCTGGCGGACGAGAAGGGCTTCGAGCAGCTCTGGCGCCGGCTGGGGCTCTCCGTCGACTGGTCGCACACCTACGCAACGATCGACGCCCGGTCGCGGACCGTCGCGCAGCGGGCCTTCCTGCGCAACCTCGCTCGCGGTGAGGCTTATCTTGCCGAGGCCCCGACGCTGTGGGACGTCACCTTCCGCACCGCAGTGGCCCAGGCCGAGCTGGAGGACCGGGACCGCCCCGGCGCGTACCACACCCTGGCCTTCCCCCGGTCGGGCGTCTCCGCCCCGGGCGAGGGGCTGGACCCGGCGGACCCGATCGTCATCGAGACGACCCGTCCCGAGCTGCTGCCCGCCTGCGTCGCCCTGGTCGCCCATCCGGACGACCCGCGTTATCAGTCGTTGTTCGGCGCCACGGTGCGGACCCCGCTGTTCGACGTCGAGGTCCCGGTGGTCGCGCACCGGCTGGCCGACCCCGAGAAGGGATCCGGCATCGCGATGATCTGCACCTTCGGCGACCTCACCGACGTGACGTGGTGGCGCGAGCTGCGACTTCCGGCGCGTGCGGTGATCGGCCGTGACGGCCGGTTCATCCCGGACCCACCGGACGCCGTCACCTACGCGGCCGGCCGGGAGCGGTACGCCGAGCTCGCCGGAAAGACCGTGCACGGCGCCCGGGCGCGGATCGTCGAACTGCTCGCCGAGTCCGGCGCGCTGCTCGGCGAGCCGCGGCCGATCACCCATCCGGTCAAGTTCTACGAGAAGGGCGACCGGCCGCTGGAGATCGTGACGACCCGCCAGTGGTACCTCCGCAACGGCGGGCGGGACGAGCCGCTGCGGGCCGCGCTGCGTGGACGAGGCCAGGAGTTGCGCTGGTACCCGGACTACATGAAGGTCCGCTACGAGAACTGGGTCGACGGCCTCAACGGCGACTGGCTGATCAGCCGGCAGCGGTTCTTCGGCGTGCCGTTCCCGGTGTGGTACCCGCTGGACGCCGCCGGTGCGCCGCGGTATGACGCGCCGATCGTGCCCGACGAGGCGTCGCTGCCGGTCGACCCGTCCAGCGACGTCCCGCCCGGGTACACCGCCGAGCAGCGGGGCGTGCCCGGCGGGTTTGCCGCCGACCCCGACGTGATGGACACCTGGGCGACGTCCTCGCTCACCCCGCTGATCGCCAGTGGCTGGGAGCACGATACCGATCTGTTCTCCCGGGTCTTCCCGATGGACCTGCGCCCGCAGGCGCACGAGATCATCCGGACCTGGTTGTTCTCGACGGTGGTGCGCACCCACGCCGAGTTCGGCGTGCTGCCCTGGTCGAACGCGGCGATCTCCGGCTGGATCCTCGACCCGGACCGTAAGAAGATGTCGAAGTCCAAGGGCAACGTGGTGACCCCGATGGGCCTGCTCGAGGAGCACGGGTCGGACGCGGTCCGTTATTGGGCGGCGTCCGGGCGGCCGGGCACCGACACCGCCTTCGACGTCGGCCAGATGAAGAACGGCCGCCGGCTCGCCATCAAGATTCTCAACGCCAGCCGGTTCGTGCTCGGTCTCGCCGTGACTCCCGACACCGTGACCCCCGACGCCGTGGTCTCCGACGCCGGGGCGGCCCCCGCCCCGGCCAGTGAACCGCTGGACCGGGCCCTGCTGGCCGCCTTGGCCGACGTGGTCGACACCGCCACCGCGGCCTTCGACGGCTACGACTACGCCCGGGCCCTCGAGGTCACTGAGTCGTTCTTCTGGCGGTTCTGTGACGACTACGTCGAGCTCGTGAAGGGCCGGGCGTACGGCTCCTCCGGGGCGGCGGGCGCGGCCTCCGCGCACACCACGCTCTCGGTGGCCCTGTCGGCGTTGCTCCGGCTGTTCGCCCCGGTCCTGCCGTTCGTCACCGAGGAGGTCTGGTCCTGGTGGCGTCCTGGTTCGGTGCACCGGGCGAGCTGGCCGGACGCCGCCGAGATCCGCAAGCTCGCCGAGGGCGCCCGCGCGGAGCTCCTCGGTGCCGTCGGGGCGGCGCTGTCCGGTGTCCGCCGGGCCAAGTCCGAGGCGAAGGTGTCGCAGAAGGCCGAGGTCGCGAGCGTCCTGATCAGCGGCGAGGCCGACCTCGTCGCCCTCGTCGAGTCGGTGGCCGCGGACCTGCGCAGCGCCGGCAGCATCCGGGAGCTCACGCTGAGCCCGACCGGCGGCGAGATCGCCGTCGCCGTCGAACTGGCCTGAACACAGGGCACAGACGGGATCAGATGCCGGCGAGGCGCTTGGCGGACGGCCGCAGATACACGAACCAGGTCACCACGAAGCACAGCGCGTAGAAGGCGATGAAGGAGATGTACGCCGCGTCGCCGGTCCGGTAGCTCAGGAACGACTGCCGGAAGGCCAGGTTCACCAGCACCCCGCCGAACGCGCCGATCGCGCCGGCCAGGCCGATGAGGGCTCCGGACAGCCGCCGGGCCGAGTGCTGCGCCGCGACCGGGTCGCCACCGGCGTCGATGGTGGTCTGCGCCTTCGCCTGGAAGATCGCCGGGATCATCTTGTACGTTGACCCGTTCCCGACACCACTGAAGACGAACAGCGCGATGAACCCGACCAGGAACAGGGGAAGCGACTCCGTCAGCGAGGCGACGAGCACGATCGCGGCTGCGGCCGCCATCGCCACGAAGTTGGCGAAGGTGACCTTCGCTCCGCCGACGCGGTCCGCCAGGATGCCGCCGACCGGGCGGATCAGTGAGCCGAGCAGCGGACCGAGGAAGGTCAGGTAGGCGGCCTTGATCGGGGTGCTGAACTGGTCGTGGAACTGCACCTGGAGCACCTGGCCGAACGCGAAGCCGAACCCGATGAACGACCCGAACGTGCCGATGTAGAGCAGCGACATCACCCAGGTGTGACCGTCACGGGCGACGTCGCGCATCGCGCCCCGGTCGTTCTTCGCGCTCGACAGGTTGTCCATGAACAGCGCCGCGCCGAGCGTCACCAGGACGATCAGCGGTATGTAGACGGCAAGGACGACCCGGGGGTGGTCCTTGCCGGCGGTGGCGAGGACGAGCAGGCCGACAAGCTGGATCGCGGCCACCCCCAGGTTTCCGCCGCCGGCGTTCAGTCCCAGGGCCCAGCCCTTCAGCCGCTCCGGATAGTAGGCGTTGATGTTGGTCATCGAGGAGGCGAAGTTGCCGCCTCCGACCCCCGCGACCGCGGCGACGATCAGCAGGGTGGGGTAGGAGACGCCGGGAGAGAGAACGACGGCCGCGAGGATCGTCGGCACGAGGAGCACCGCCGCGCTGAAGATGGTCCAGTTACGCCCCCCGAACCGGGCGACGGCGAAGGTGTAGGGGATCCGCAGCACACAGCCGACGAGCGCGGGCAGCGAGGTCAGCAGGAACTTGCCGGCCGGGTCGATGTGGTAGGCCGGTCCGAGGAACAGGACCGTCACCGCCCACAACGACCAGATCGAGAACCCGACGTGTTCGGCCAGGATCGAGAAGATCAGGTTTCGGCGGGCGATGCGGGAACCGCCGTTGTTCCAGAAAGTGCGGTCCTCGGGCCGCCAGTCGTCGATCCAGCGGCCGCGTCGGGACGGACCGGTCACGGTGCCGGTAGTCGGGACGCCTTCCAGCGTGGCGCTCATAGATGATCCTCCGAGGTGCGGGTGATGCCACGACGGTAGAAATGCGCCGTTACGTGGCGCGGCGTCGGCTGTGACACTCTCTGAGACATCTGCTCACCTGGGCGGGGACCCGACGGTGAGACCTCGGGCGCACCGGCCGTCGGGCCGTCGGCGGATCCGCCGGGAGGCCGGGCGAGGCGTGGGTGGCCTGGCGGTCGACCGGTCAGTCGATCCGGCGTAGCTGCTCGCGGTAGCGCTTGCCGTTCGCCACGTAGATCGCGGCCCCGGCGGCGAGGGCACCCGGGGCGACGGAATCCGGCAGGATCTTCGCCGGCACGCCGAGCGCCCTCGCGCCCGGCGGCACGACCGTGCCGCCCACGACGACCGCGCCCGCGCCGACCAGCGCGCCCCGGCCGATCCGGGCCCGGTGGAGCACCACCGAACCGGAACCGACCAGGGCGCCGTCCTCGACGACGCAACCCTCCAGATGAGCCAGATGCCCGACCGTGCAGTCGTCACCCACCACCGTGGTGAGTTCCTCGGTAGCGTGGATCACCGTGCCGTCCTGGATGGACGTGCGGGCGCCGATCTCGATCGTCCCGTAGTCGCCACGCAGCACCGCGCCCGGCCACACCGTGGACTCGGGCCCGATCGTCACCGTGCCGATGACCGTCGCGTCCGGATGGACGTAGGCCGTGGGATCGATGGTGGGGACGGCGTCCCCCAGGGCGTACACGGCCATCCGAGCCTCCCGCTGATCGTGACGCCGCCGATCCGGACGGCGCACCGGTGGATCCCATCGTGCCCGGAAAGGAGCAGCCGGGTGCCCCGGAGAGCCGCTCGTGGCCGGCCGCTCATCAGTGCTCGCCGGTCACGCGTTCAGTCCTCGGATGCCGTTCAGTCCTCGGAGAAGGAGGTCTTCGGGTGGAGCATGCCGGGCGGTGGTGAACCCGTCGCCCGGGCCCATCCGCGCGCGGCCGCGCGCTCGGCCGCCAACCGGCCGATCCCGATCGCGAGACCCGAGATCGCCGCCCAGGCGACGGCCTCCGTCCAGGCGGTGTCCGGGTCCGCCGGGTTGGCCGGCGGGTCGGACTTGCGCACCTTGCGGTACAGGGCGCTCACGACTCGGCTCGCGGCCATGCCCGCGAGCGCGGTCGCCCCTCCGCCGACGATCTTCCATCCCAGCTTTGACGCTGCTTTCGTCACCCCGCACCTCTCGTTCCTCGGCGAGGACCATGCCGGTCCGCCCGCCCCCTGCTTACCCCGACCGGCCTGCTTAGCCCCTCGGATCGTCTTAGCCTCTCGGATCATCTGCTATCCGATCACGCCGGGATACGCCCGCCGGAGTCCGGGGCTCGCTGCGGCCCGTCGGACCGGCAGGCCGATGGCGGTACGAGGGCCATGGCCTAGCGTGGGGGTCACGCCCGGACCGGGCACCCTCGACCAGGAGAGCCATGACCGCCACCGATCCGACGACGCCCACCGCCCCGCCTCCCGCGTCCGCGGTGCCACTCGCCGTACAGCCCGCGCCCGCCGTACCGGGTCGGGTGGAGATCCTCGTCCGCCGGTCGGACCGCGAGCTGGCGCTGCCGGCGTACGCCCAGCCGTCGGACGCGGGGGCGGACCTGGTGACGGCCCAGGATGTGACGCTCGGCCCGGGGGAGCGGGCGACGGTCGGAACCGGCCTGAGCATCGCCCTGCCGGCCGGGTACGCGGCGTTCGTCCATCCGCGCAGTGGCCTGGCCGCGCGGCACGGCCTGTCCGTGGTCAACGCCCCGGGAACGGTGGACGCCGGTTACCGTGGAGAAATTAAAGTCATTCTGATCAATACCGACCGATCTGACATGATCACCCTACGTCGGGGCGACCGGATCGCCCAGCTGGTCGTGCAGCGCGTGGAGCACGCCGTGTTCCGGGAGGTCGATGAGCTGCCGGCCTCGGTGCGCGGAAGCGGCGGGTTCGGCTCCACAGGGGGTTTCGGGTCCGCCGGGGGGGCAGGAAAGGAGACCACCGGTGTTCGGGCGAGGGCGTAGGGAGTTCGACCGTCGCGAGGCCTCCGAGGTGGACGTCCCCGAGAAGGTCACCTCGCGGGGCTCGTCGGAGCCCGACGGTCCCTACGACATCGCGCAGGCACCCGATGACGACGTGCATCGCCTCGATCTCGGGTCGTTGCGGATTCCAGCGCTCGACGGCATGCAGGTGCAGTTCCAGGTCGAGGAGTCGACCGGCAAGCCGCTGACGGTGCTGGTGACCGACGGGCGCAGCGCGATGGAGCTCTCCGTCTTCGCGGCGCCGAAGAGCCGGGGCCTCTGGGACGAGGTACGGGCCGAGATTCTGGAGACCATTCAGGGGGGCGGTGGGTCGGAGGCAGACGGTCGCTACGGCCCCGAACTGCGGATGAGGTTGCCGACCGGGCGACCGGGCGAGACCGTGCCGGGTCGCATGATCGGTGTGGACGGTCCGCGCTGGTTCCTGCGGGCGGTGGTGACCGGCGCGGCCGGACAGGATCCGGCGGCCGGCCCCCTCCTGGACGCCGCGTTGCGCAATCTGATCATTTCTCGTGGTGACGGCGCGATGCCGGTGCGGGATCCGTTGCCCCTGAGGCTGCCGAAAGAGGTCACTGATCACCCCGATCACCCCGCTGGTTCCGGCGGACCGGTCGCCTCGGCGGCCAGCGGACGGCCCGAGATGCCCGTGCGCGGTGCGCGTATAGCCGAGATCCGCTGACCGCCCTGTGCCCGGGGTCCCCGCATTGCGCCGAAGGCCCCCGATGGCTCCCGGAGGAGGATCGCCGGAGGTGATTCGACGGAGACCCCGTGCGGCGCCCTGTGCCCGGGGTCCCCGCATTGCGCCGAAGGCGCCATGCGGGGCGGGCACATTGAGCGCCGGTCATGCGTTGCATTGGACGTGTTGAACGTGTTGGACGTGCTCGAGCAGCAGTTGCTTGCGCCGAGTCGCCGACGAGCCGGATCGGAGGAGCGGTGGGCGAGTCACGCGGCTGGTTGGGGCGCAAGCTCCACAGACTGACAGCAGGGACGAGCGAGCTCGACGCCGAGGACCTCCAGGCGGCCTCGGCGGCGGCGGGCGCCGCCCCGATGAGCGGCTGTCGTGACCGGGACGAGATCTGCGTCGCGGGTACCATCCAGGCCGTGACGGTACGTGCGCGTTCGGGTGCACCGACCCTGGAGGTCGACATCTACGACGGCAGCGGCACCGTCACGTTGGTCTTCCTCGGCCGCCGGGACATCCCGGGCCTGCGGGCTGGCGCGTCGGTCAAGGCTTCCGGGCGCGTTACCGTGCAGGAGAACCGTCCGATCATCTTCAACCCGCGTTACGAACTACTCCCCGTTCCGTCGGCGAGCGCCTAGGTCGGCGGGTCCGCCCAACCCGACGGGATCTTAACCAGACATGCCACGTACGCCATCTCCCGACACGCCTCCGATGACGATGTCCGAGGCCATCGGCGGCCCACGGGGGATCATTGACAGCTCCGTGCCCACCGTGGCGTTTGTGACGGTGAACGCCGAGGCCGGACTGACCGCCGGCATTGCGGTCGCCATTGCCACGGCGGCCGCTCTGCTGGTGCTGCGCATCGTGCGCCGTGAGCCGACCCAGCAGACCTTTTCGGGGTTGTTCGCCGTGGCGATCGCTGCATTCGTGGCCTCTCGCACCGGGAACGCGAAGGGGTTCTTCCTGCCCAGCATCGCGAAGAACGCGCTCTGGGGGGTGGTGGCCCTGCTGTCGATCGTCCTGCGCCGGCCGGTGACGGGGTATCTCATGGCCGGTCTGGACAGCCGCTATGCGAACTGGCAGCGGGTGCCCCGCCAGCGGCGGGCCGCGGTGTGGGCGACGGTCGTCTGGATCGCCGTGTTCGGTGTGCGGTTCGTCGTGCAGGGGGTGCTCTACCTCGCCGACGAGCCCGGCTGGCTGGCCGCGGCCAACATCGCCCTGGGACTTCCGTTGTTCGGTGTCGCGGTGTTGGCCAGCTTCGCCATCGTCCGCCGGATCGCACCGCTGCCCCCCGCCGCCACCGACCCGACGGTCGTGGACGGCGAGGTGCTGGACGGCGAGGTGCTGGCCGGGGACGCCCCGCGCGGCGAGCTCCCGCGCGGAGAGCGGCGGCCTGCCGGCTGACGGCCTCCGCATCGCCAGCCTGTCGCGCGTCAGCCTGTCGCGCGTCAGCCCGGCGTGCCCGCGCCTGCCGGCGCTTGACCGAGCAGCACGGCGAGCTTCTCCTCGGCCTCGGCGTTCGTCGTGACCGCGAGAACCTCGTCGCCGTCTTCCAGGGTGGCGTCGGGCGAGGGAATGACCGCCCGTCCGTCACGCAGGATCACCACCAGGGCGCTGTCCGCCGGCAGGGCGATCTCGCTGAGCCGCTGGCCGATCACTGGCGCGTTCTCGGCCAGCGTCAGCTCGACGAGGGATGCATCGCTCTGCCGGAACCGCATCAGCTGGACGAGGTCGCCGACGCTGACGGCCTCCTCGACCAGAGCCGTGAGCAGGCGCGGCGCGGACACCGCCACGTCCACCCCCCACGACTCGGTGAACAGCCATTCGTTCTTGGGATGGTTGACCCGCGCCACGACCCGGGGCACGCCGAACTCGGTCTTCGCGAGCAGCGAGACGACGAGGTTCACCTTGTCGTCCCCGGTGGCGGCCACCAGGACGGTGTACTCGTTCAGCCCGGCCGCGTCGAGCTGGGACAGCTCGCAGGCGTCCGCGAGCAGCCACCGGGCCTCCGGTAGCGCGTCGGTCCGGATCTTCTGCGGATCCCGCTCGATGATGAGCACCTCGGAGCCGTTCTCCAGCAGTTCGGCGGCGATGGACCGGCCGACCTTGCCCGCTCCCGCGATCACCACCCGGCGCACGCTCATCGCTTCTCCTCCTCGCGCGGCATCGTCTGCCTGGATCTGCCCGGAGCTACCCGGCGCCCTCGCCGTCCGGCCCGGTGCGCAGCACCGTGTCCGCCTTGGATGCGTGCGCCTTCGTCACCGCCACGTGCACGACGTCACCGTCCTGGACGAGGGTGCGGGCGTCGGGCAGGACACCCTCGCCGAACCGGGTCACGCAGACCACCCGTACCCCGGCGGACTCCTCCAGCTCCCGGATCCGGCAGCCCACCCAGGCGGGTCCTGGTGGGATCGCGGCCAGCAGCACCGAGCCCGACGGATCGGACCACTGCGGCGTGACAGCGTCGGGCAGGAGCCGGCCGAGGATCTGGTCCCGGGTCCAGCGCACCGTGGCGACGGTGGGGATACCGAGCCGCTCGTAGACCTCGGCCCGGCGGGGATCGTAGATCCGCGCGACGACCCGCTCGACCCCGAACATCTCGCGGGCCACCCGGGCGGCGATGATGTTTGAGTTGTCCCCGCTGGAGACGGCGGCGAACGCGGCGGCCCGCTCGATGCCCGCCTCGATGAGGGTGTCGCGGTCGAAGCCTATCCCGGTGACCCGCAAACCGGTGAAATCGTGCGGTAGCCGCCCGAACGCGGCGGGGTTCTGGTCGATGATCGCTACTGAGTGGCCGAACCGTTCGACGCTGCGGGCAAGCGCGGAGCCGACTCGGCCGCAGCCGAGGATCACGACATGCACAAGGGTTCAGGGTAGTCCGATCCGGCCTGACCGGCGCAGGTCACGTGGCCGGATCTCCGGATACGGAGCATCTGTGTGCCACGCCACACTGATGCTGAACTGCGTGGCTGGCGTCGGTAGCATCGCCGCGTGGCGCTCACGGATCGCCTCAAGCGCGGTTTCGTCGGTCGACCGATCGGGAGCGACCGGCTTGGGGAGACACTGCTCCCCAAACGGATCGCCTTGCCCGTCTTCGCGAGCGATGCCCTTTCCTCGGTGTCGTACGCGACCGAGGAGATCCTGCTTGTCCTGTCACTCGGCGGGCTGGCCTTCTACCACTACTCGCCCTGGCTCGCTGGAGCCGTCGCCATCCTGATGCTGACGGTGGTGGCGTCCTACCGGCAGAACGTGCACGCCTACCCGAGTGGCGGCGGCGACTACGAGGTCGTCTCGGTCAACCTGGGCTCGCGGGCCGGCCTGCTGGTGGCCAGTTCCCTGCTGGTTGACTACGTCCTCACGGTCGCGGTGTCGGTGTCGGCCGGTGTCGCGAACCTGACGTCGGCCGTCACCGGGCTCGCCGCGCACAAGGTGCTCCTCGCGGTCGTCATCGTGATCCTATTGACGATAATGAACCTGCGTGGGGTGCGCGAGTCCGGCACGGCGTTCGCCATCCCGACCTACGGCTTCGTGCTCGGCATCTTCGTAATGATCGTCACCGGGCTGGTCCAGGCGGCCGTCGGTCATCCGCCGCGGGCCGAGAGCGCCGGATACCAGGTGGTCGCCGAACACGACTACGCGGGATTGGCCCTGGTGTTCCTGGTGCTGCGGGCGTTCGCCTCGGGATGCACGGCGCTCACCGGGGTCGAGGCGATCAGTAACGGGGTGCCCGCGTTCCGGAAGCCCAAGAGCCGCAACGCCGCGACCACCCTGCTGATGCTGGGGTTCATTGCAGTCACGATGTTCGGCGGCGTCACCGCGCTGGCTCTGATCTCCGACGTGCATGTCGCCGAGCACACCGGGGACCTGATCGGCGCCAGTGGTGAGCAGCCGACCGTGATCGCCCAGGTCGCCGCCGCCGTCTTCGGGGACGGATCGCCCGGCTTCGGCTACATCGCCGTCGTCACCGCTCTCATCCTGATGCTGGCGGCGAACACCGCCTTCAACGGCTTCCCGGTGCTGGGTTCGATCCTTGCCCGCGACGGCTACCTGCCGCGTCAGCTATACACCCGCGGCGACCGACTGGCCTACTCCAACGGGATCGTGCTGCTCGCCGGCTTCGCGATCATGCTGATCATCGTGTTCGACGCGCAGGTCACTGCCCTGATCCAGCTCTACATCCTCGGGGTCTTCATCTCGTTCACCCTCAGCCAGACCGGGATGGTGCGGCACTGGGCGCGCATCCTGCGCTCGGACGACCCGGCTGCGTCCGATCCGGCCGCCCGTCGGCGGATCCGTCGGTCTCAGGCGATCAACTTCTTCGGCGCCTGTCTCACCGGCACCGTGCTGATCATCGTGCTGGTCACGAAGTTCACCCACGGTGCCTGGATCGTCTGTCTGGCTATCCCGATCATCTTTCTCGGGATGCGGGGGATCAGGGCTCACTACGACCGGGTCGCGGTCGAACTCACCCCGGAACCCGGGCCGCCGACCCTGCCCTCCCGGATCCACGCCGTCGTCCTCGTCAGTAAGATCCATGCCCCGACGCTGCGGGCCCTGGCCTACGCCAAGGCGTCGCGGCCGCACAGCCTCGTCGCGGTCACGGTCGCCGTCGACCAGGCGGAGGCCGATCGGCTCCGCAAGGCGTGGGCGGAGCGAGGGATCACCGTCGATCTCGTGGTGCTGGCCTCCCCCTACCGGGAGGTGACCCGCCCGGTGCTGGACTACGTTGCCCGGATCAGGCGGGAGAGCCCACGGGACGTCGTCGCCGTCTACGTCCCCGAGTACGTCGTCGGTCACTGGTGGGAGCATCTCCTGCACAATCAGAGCGCGCTGCGGCTCAAGGCCCGGCTTCTCTTCCAGCCCGGCGTCATGGTCACCAGCGTGCCCTGGCAGCTCGCCTCGTCCAGGCTGGCCGAGCAGCGGCTCGAGCGGACCGGGGCGGGCGCGGTGCGACAGGGCCGGGCCACGCTTCCCGGCCCGTCGGAGCGGAAGCGGTGAGTCGACAGCGCCGGCCCGCGCGATCGCGCGTCTCCGGGGACACCGCACGGCAGGCCCGCGCCCCAGGGATCGCGGTCGGCTCGCTGCTCGACCTCGACGTTGGGCCGGTGGCCCACGGCGGCTTCTGCGTCGCCCGCTCGGGCGGTCGGGTGGTGTTCGTCCGCCATGCCCTGCCCGGCGAACGGGTCCGTGCCCGAGTTACCGACGCCTCCCACGAGCGGTACTGGCGGGCGGACGCGGTCGCCATCCTGACGCCCTCGCCGGACCGAGTGGTCGCGCCCTGCCCGCACGCCGGCCCAGGGTTGTGCGGGGGGTGCGACTGGCAGCATGCCGGCCTCGCGGCGCAGCGGCGCGGCAAGGCCGAGGTCGTGGCCGACGCCCTTCGGCGGTTCGGTGGCCTCGACGCCCGGGTCAGCCCCGCGCACGCCGGGTCCGGCCTCGGGACGGCGGCCGAGGCCGGACCCGGCGCCGAGCCGGCGCTGGAGGTGCTGGTCGAGGCGGTGCCCGTCAGCGGCCCGGAGCGGCTGACCGGATCCGACCGGTCCGGTGGCGTCGACGACGGACTGGCGTGGCGGACCCGGATGCGCTTCGCGGTGACGGCCGGCGGCGAGGTCGGGCTGCGGGCGAGCCGCTCGCACGAGGTGGTGGCGACGCCGGACTGCCGCATTGCCCACCCCCTCGTCCTCGCGGCGCTCGCCGGCCGGCGGTTCCCCGGGGCCGACGCCGTCGAGGTCGCGGTCAGCCCGGCGACCGGGCAGGTGGCCGTGGCGGTGCATCCCGCCGGCGCCGGGACGGTCGTCGACGACGGGCGCGTCGGGACCGGCGAGGACCCCGGGGAGGCCGGAGTCCCTGGGGAGGTCGTCGAGGTGGTGGGGGAGCGGAGGTTCCGGCTCGGGCTGGAGGTGTTCTGGCAGGTCCATCCGGCGGCTCCCGGCGTGCTGGTGGACGCGGTCCGCGGGGCTCTGCGTCCCCGAGCCGGGGAGACCGCGCTCGACCTGTATGCCGGGACGGGCCTGTTCGCGGCGTTCCTCGCGGAGGATGTCGGCGCCGCTGGCCGCGTCATCGCACTGGAGTCCGACGCCGCGTCGGTCGCGGCCGCGGCGAACAACCTCGCCGATCTGCCATGGGTCTCGCTGCGGGCGTTGCGGGTGACACCGGCTACCATCCGCGGGGTGCTCGGTACGGGCGGGCCGGCCGGCCGGGTCGATCTCGCGGTGCTCGACCCGCCGCGCACCGGGGCGGGCCCGGCGGTGGTGGCCGCGCTGCTCGCCCATCGCCCCCGCGCGGTCGCCTACGTCGCCTGTGATCCCGTCGCATTGGGTCGGGACCTCGCTGCCGCGGCAGCCGTGGGCTACGATCTCGTCGCGTTGCGCGCCTTCGACCTGTTCCCGATGACCGCCCACGTCGAGTGTGTGGCACTGCTCGAGCCGCGAGGCGCGGACCGGAGTCCGCACCTGGTGTGATTGTGCCGGTACCAGAAGTGTCGCCGGAATGGCGTGGACTCCACTTCCGGCCGCTTCTGGCACGACCTGGTCGTCCCGGCGTGTCGCCCGCGCGCCACGCCGACAGAGTGTGTGCATCCGCGTACTCGGATCCGGACCAATAGTGGACAACCGGGGAGGTGGATTCTACCGCGATCAGGCCTATTGCCTGACGGTCTACGAGGAACTCACATGTCGGGTGCCCGTCTGCAAGGGACCAGGCGGGCTGCGTAGACTTTGCCGGACCCGGACCGATCCCCTTTCGGGAGAGGGAGTTCACGCCGTGTCGCTTCTGTCCACGATCAGTAGTCCGCAGGACGTCAAGCGCCTCGACCACGAGGAGCTCGGCACCCTGGCGGCCGAGATCCGTGATTTCCTCATTCACGCAGTCGCGCGTACGGGAGGTCACCTCGGGCCGAATCTGGGGGCTGTCGAGCTGACGTTGGCAATACATCGTGTGTTTGATTCGCCATTCGACCGCATCCTTTGGGACACCGGCCATCAGTCCTATGTGCACAAGATTCTGACCGGCCGGGCGGACGATTTCTCCGGGCTGCGCCAGAGGGGTGGCCTTTCCGGCTACCCCAGCCGGGCCGAGTCCGAGCACGACATCATCGAGAACTCGCACGCCTCGACCGCCCTGTCCTACGCCGACGGGCTGTCGCGTGCCTACGCGCTGCGTGGTGAGGGCCGGGCCGTCGTCGCCGTCGTCGGTGACGGTGCCCTGACCGGCGGGATGTGCTGGGAGGCGCTGAACAACATCGCCGCCGACGACCGGCCCGTCGTCATCGTCGTCAACGACAACGGCCGGTCCTACGCACCGACGATCGGCGGCCTCGCCGACCACCTCGCCGCGCTGCGGCTGGCGCCCGAGTACGAGCAGGTCCTCGACGTCGTCAAGCAGGTCCTCGGCCGCACCCCGCTGGTCGGCCCCCCGCTGTTCGACGCGCTGCACGGCATCAAGAAGGGCATCAAGGACGTCGTCCAGCCGCAGGGCATGTTCGAGGACCTCGGCCTGAAGTACGTCGGCCCGGTCGACGGCCACGACGTCGTCGCGGTCGAGTCGGCCCTGCGCCGGGCTCGGGACTTCGGCGGGCCCGTCATCGTCCACTGCGTGACCCGCAAGGGCTTCGGCTACCCGCCGGCGGAGCAGGACGACGCCGACAACTTCCACGGCGTCGGCATCATCGACCCGGCGACCGGTAAGCCGGTGTCGACGTCGAAGACCATCAGCTGGACGAGCATCTTCTCGGGCGAGATCGTGCAGATCGGTTCCGAGCGGCCCGACGTCGTCACGCTGACCGCCGCGATGCTCCAGCCGGTCGGTCTCGGCGCCTTCGCCAAGGCCTACCCGGACCGGGTGTTCGACGTCGGTATCGCCGAGCAGCACGCCGTCACCTCGGCCGCCGGGCTCGCGATGGGTGGGCTCAAGCCCGTCGTGTGTCTCTACGCCACGTTCCTCAACCGCGCGTTCGATCAGGTCCTGATGGACGTCGCCCTGCACCGCCAGCCCGTGACGTTCGTGCTCGACCGGGCCGGTATCACCGGGGAGGACGGGGCGTCGCACAATGGCATGTGGGACCTGTCGTTCCTGCAGGTTGTCCCGGGGCTCGCGATCGCCGCCCCGCGGGACGCGCCGACCCTGCGGGCGGAGCTGCGCGAGGCCGTGGGTAACACCGACGGCCCGACCGTCGTGCGCTTCCCCAAGGGCAAGGTCGCCGCGGACGTGCCGGCGATTGACACGGTCGGCGGGGTGGACGTGCTCTACCGTTCGCCGAAGGTGGCCCAGCGCCGCGAGGTGCTGCTGGTCTCCATCGGCGCGATGGCCGCGACCTGCCTGGAGATCGCGGAGCGGGTCGCGAGCCAGGGCATCGGCATCACCGTCGTCGACCCGCGGTGGGTCAAGCCACTGGACCCGGCACTGATCGATCTTGCCCGCGCCCACGACCTCGTCGTCACCGTCGAGGACAACGGCCGGGTCGGCGGGGTCGGGGCTGCGCTGGCCCAGTTGCTGCGCGACGCCGACGTCGACGTGCCCCTGCGGGACTTCGGCATCGCCCAGCGCTTCCTCGACCACGGCAAGCGGGACGAGGTCATGGCCGAGGTCGGGCTTGCCCCGCAGGACCTCGCCCGCAAGGTCGTCGAGGCCGTCGCGAAGCGCCAGCCGGCCATCGAGGACGACCCGGCCTCGCCCGGCGAAGCGGCCCCGGCGGGCGAGCGGGCCGGCGAGGCCATCGGCGACCAGCGTTGATCCCCGGCGCCCTGATCCCCGGCGCCCTGACTCGGGTGCCCTGATCCCGAACGCACCCGGGTATCGCCCGGTCACCGGGGTTCGGCGGGCGAGGACCCGCCACCGTGTCGGGACCCGCCACCGTGTCGGGGCCCGGCACGATGGCGGCCCGACCGCCGTCCTAGGCTGACCAGGTGGGTGAGCACACCGTGTCGGCGCGCCGGGGCGCCGCCTCCCGCCGCCGGGCTGGGCGCGGCCCACGCTGGTGGGCCATGCGTGGTGCGCTCTTGGTGGCCCTCGGGCTGCTGGTTCTCGCCCTGGTCAGCCAGTGGAACGAGATCGAGGAGTCCGTCCGCTCGCTCACCGTGGGCGGCGTGGTGGCCTCGGGTGTGGTCACCGTGCTTGCCGTCGGTACCACCGTGCTGTCCTGGCGGGCGTTGCTGGGAGGGCTGGGTGCCGCGCTTCCCCTGCGGGCCGCCGTGCGGATCTTCTTCGTCGGGCAGATCGGCAAGTACATCCCGGGCAGCGTGTGGCCGGTGCTCGCGCAGATGGAGCTCTCCCGTGACCACGGCGTCTCCCGGTCGAAGGCGGCTTCGGCGAGCCTGGTCGTATTGGCGCTCGCGGTGCCGAGCGGGGGGCTCGCCGCGGCGGTCACCCTGCCGTTCGTCTCCGCGCAGGCGCTCGCCGACTACTGGTGGGCGCTGGCGGTCGTGCCCGTCTTCGTCGTCGTGCTCTGCCCGCCGGTGCTGTCCCGCCTGCTGGCGCTGGCGTTCCGGCTGCTGCGCCGCCCACCGTTGACCGAACCGCTGCCCCCGCGGGCCGTCGCCGCCGGAGCCGGCTGGTTGCTGCTCAGCTTCTGCTGCTACGGGGTGGCGACCTGGCTGCTCGTCCGGGATCTGCATCCGGCGGTCGGCGGCGGCCGGCTGTTGCTGCTCTCCCTCGGGGCCTATGCCCTGGCCTGGACCGCCGGATTCCTGGTACTGGTGCTGCCCGCCGGGGCGGGGGTGCGGGAGGCGGTGCTGGTACTGGCGCTGGCCCCGGCGGTCGCCAGTGGGCCGGCGACCCTGGTCGCGCTGGTGGCGCGGCTTCTCGCCACGATCGCCGACCTGGTCTGGGCGCTCGTCGGTGTCGCCCTGCGGCAGCGGGGTGCTCGGCTGTCGTGTACTGATGATGTGGTGCAGGAGCGAATGTGAGGAAGTGGGAGGAGGGTGGGGGGGTGCACCATGAGCCGCAACGGCCACCCTGGTGGCCCCCGCCTCCACCCGTCCCGCCGACCTCGTGGGGCGGCCCCGGGTGGCCGGGCGGGCCGCCGGCGCCCCGCCGTAGCCGGGCCCGGTGGCTGATTCCGCTCGTCCTCGTGCTCGCCCTCCTGGCCGGCGCGGGCGGGACAGGCCTGTTCCTGTTCTTCCGCTCCGCCGACGGCCCTGCCGACGCCGTCCGCGCCTACCTGACGGAGGTCAGCGACTCGCGCTACGAGGCCGCTTACGCCCGCCTCTGCCCATCGGTCCAGGAACGCCGCCCGGCGTCCGAGTTCGCCATCATCATGCGGGCTCTGGACGATGTCCAGGGCGGTATCGCCTCGTTCGCCGTGCGGGGAGTGCAGATCCACCGGTCCGTGGGTTCCCCGACGGTCCGGGAGGTTCAGGTCGACGTCCGGCGCGGCAGCGCCTCGGCGAGTCACGAGACGTACCAGGTGGGAAAGGAATCCGGAAGCTACTGCCTGCTGGCGCCCGGCGCCCCGTTCTCCTTGGACCCGTCGCTGCCCCCGGATCTTCAGCCGCCGGGCCCGTTCGGTGATTTCCCCGGCGATGGCCGGCGTGGCGGTAGCGACGACGAGCCACCGGTCCGCACGGCCTGACCCTCTTCGCCAGCCTGAGGTGAGACACCCATGTACTGAGTGCCGGTATTTCGGATTGGGTCAGCGCAGGGTGGCGATGCCTGGCGGGGTGAAGCGCTGCCCGGTGACGGCCTCGCTGATGCCGGTACGGTCCAGGTAGGGCGTGATGCCGCCGAGGTGGAACGGCCAGCCGGCGCCGAGGATCATGCACAGGTCGATGTCGGCGGCCTCCGCGACGATCTTCTCGGTCAGCATCAGGTGGATCTCCTCGGCGAGCGCCCGCAACGCCGCCTCGCGTACCTCGTCCCCGGTCAGCGGGGTGGCGGCCGGGGACGGCGTGGAGATGAGCGCGGCGGCGTCCGGGTCGACGGTCTGGACGCCGTCCGGGCCCGTGGTGTAGACGCCGCTCCGGCCCGCCTCGACCAGCCGGGCGAGAGCCGCCGGCCGCCGGAACCGGTCCGGGAATGCCGCGTGCAGCGTCTCCGCGACATGCAGGGCGACCGGCGGCCCGACGAGGGCGAGCAGGGTCATCGGGGACATCGGCAGCCCCAGCGGATCGAGGGCGTGGTCGGCCTCCTCGAGCGGCGTACCGCCTTCCGTCGCGCCGAGCACCTCCCCGAGGAACCGGGTCAGCAGCCGGTTGACGACGAACGCCGGGGCATCGGCGACCAGGACCGCGTTCTTCTTCAGGTTCTTCGCCACGGCCAGCGTCGTCGCGATGGTGGCGTCGTCGCTGCGGGCAGCGCGGACCACCTCGACCAGGGGGAGGACCGACACCGGATTGAAGAAGTGCAGCCCGGCGACCCGTTCGGGATGATCGAGCCCAGCGGCCATCTCGGTGACCGACAGCGCCGAGGTGTTCGTCAGGAGCACGGCCGTGGGCGCTACGACGGCTTCGAGCTCCGCGAGCACGGTCCGCTTGACGGCCAGGTCCTCGAAGACGGCCTCGATGACGAGGTCCACGTCCGCGAAGCCGTCCTTGGTCAGGGATCCGGTGACGTTCGCCTTGTAGCGGTTCGCCTGGTCGGGGGTGATGCGGTGGCGCAGCAGAAGGTTGTCGATCTCCTGGTGGACCCCCGCGACCCCGGCGTCGAGCCGGGCCTGGTCGATGTCGGTGAGCACCACCGGCACCTCGAGCCGGTGCGCGAACACGAGGGCGAGCTGGCTTGCCATGAGGCCGGCGCCGACCACCCCGACCTTCGTCACGGGCCGGGCCAGCGCCGGGTCCGGCCCGCCCACCGGCCGCTTCGCCCGCTTCTGCACGAGGTCGAAGGAGTACAGGCTGGCGGCGAGCTCGTCGCTGACGGACAGATCGGCGAGGGCCTCGGTCTCGGCCGCGTACCCGGTGGCGCGGTCGGCGGTCTCGGCGAGCGCGAGGAGGTCCAACGCCCGGTAGGCGGCCGGCGCGGCCCCGTGCAGCTTCGCGTCGGCGAGCGCCCGGCCCCGTGCGATCGCCTCCGCCCAGGCCGCCCCCCGCTCGACCGGCGCGCGGGCGGCCACCGGGTCGACCTCGCCGCGCAGCACCCGGCCCACCCAGCGCAGCGCCTCCGCCAGGAAGTCCGCCGGCTCCAGCAGCACGTCCCCGAGACCTAGCTCGAACGCCTGCCGGCCGCGCAGCATGCGGTTCTGGCTGAGCGCGTTGCCGATGATGACGGACACCGCCCGTTCGGCGCCGATGAGGTTGGGCAGCAGCTGGGTGCCGCCCCAGCCCGGGACGAGGCCGAGGAAGACCTCTGGGAAGGCGAGTGCGGGAATGCCGGCGGACAGCGCCCGGTAGTCGCAGTGCAGGGCCAGCTCCAGCCCGCCGCCCAGCGCCGCCCCGTTGACGAGGGCGAAGGTCGGGACCTTCCGGTCACCCAGGCGACCCTCACCCACCCGGGCGAAGGCCTCGTGCCCGAGGCGGCCGAGCGCCGCGAGCGATGGGCGGATCTGCTCCGGGTCGGTGAGCGACGAGCGGAAGGACAGGTCCGCACCCACGCTGAAGATGAACGGCTTGCCGGTGACGGCGATCGCGGCGATCGGCGGGTCGTGCGCCTCGATCTCGTCGACGGCGGCGAGCAGGGACCGCAGGCCGGCTGGGCCGAAGGTGTTCGGCCGGGTGTGGTCATGACCGTTGTCGAGGGTGATCAGGGCGACGGGCCCGGCCACCCCGGGCAGCCGCGCGTAACGGGCGTGGGCGGCCGTGACGACCTCGTCCGGCAAGGACAGGGTCACCTCGTCGATGGTCATGGATCTCCCCTCGGTTCCGCCGCGGGCCCGGTCGTGTCGGACGGGTCGTCCCGGGTCGGTCGTCGTGCCTGCTCAGTCGTCGTGCCTGCTCAGTTGGCCGCGGCGTGGTGCGGGTTCGCCCAGATCGTGGTGGCGCCCATGCCGAGACCCACGCACATCGCCGTCATGCCGTAGCGCACCTCGGGATGCTCGGCGAACTGCCGGGCGAGCTGGGTCATCAGGCGCACCCCGCTGGACGCCAGCGGGTGACCGAACGCGATGGCCCCGCCGTACGGGTTGACCCGGGGATCGTCCTCGGCGATGCCGAAGTGGTCGAGGAAGGCCAGGACCTGCACGGCGAAGGCCTCGTTCAGCTCGAACAGGCCGATGTCGTCGATGGTCAGGCCGGTACGGGCCAGCGCCTTCTCCGTCGACGGGATCGGCCCGACGCCCATCACCTCGGGGGGGACTCCGGCGAACGCGAAACCCACCAGGCTCATCTTCGCCGACAGGCCCAGCTCGGCCGCCACCTCGGCGGCGGCGAGCAGGCAGCCGGTGGCGCCGTCGTTGAGCCCGGCGGAGTTGCCCGCGGTCACCCGCCCGTGCGGCCGGAACGGCGTGCGCAGCCCGGCGAGCCCCGCCTGCGTGGTGTCCGGTCGCGGCGGCTCGTCGGCAGTGACGAACTCCCAGCCCGTCTCGACGTGCCGGGCAGCCACCGGGACGAGGTCGGGCTGGATCTGACCGTTCGCGTACGCCTTGGCGACCTTCTCCTGGGAGGCCAGAGCGAAGGCGTCCGCCCGCGACCTGGTGATCTTGGGGTACCGGTCGTGCAGGTTCTCGGCGGTCGAGCCCATCACCAGCGCGGAGGTGTCCACGAGCCGTTCGGCGACGAACCGGGGGTTGATGTCGGCGCTTTCGCCCATCGGGTGGCGGCCCATGTGTTCCACCCCGCCGGCCATGGCCACGTCGTAGGCGCCGACGGCGATCGACGAGGCCGTCGTGGTCACCGCCGTGACGGCGCCTGCGCACATCCGGTCGATTGCGAAGCCCGGCACCGTTTCCGGCAACCCGGACAGGATGGCGGCGACCCGGCCGATGGTCAGGCCCTGATCGCCGATCTGGGTGGTGGCCGCGATCGCCACCTCGTCGATCCGCTCAGGGGGGAGGGAGGGATTGCGCCGCAGCAGCTCCCGGACCACCCGCACGATCAGATCGTCGGCACGGGTCTCGGCGTAGACGCCCTTGGCCTTCCCGAACGGGGTTCGGACCCCGTCGACGAACACGACGTCGCGTACGAAGTTTCTGGATGATCCGAACACGGGACCTCCCGACCCGCGGCCGCCACCGACCGCCGGTTCGTCGCCGTCGAACGTCGGCTGTTGTCCGGAACCCGGTTCCAGGGCCCGGACAGCCAGCCGGCACCGGCGCGGATACCGCCGGCACGGCTAGCCTACGGCAGCGGTTACCAGCCGGTAGACATCTCGGAGCCATGGATGCCCCAGGTGCCCGGGGAGGCCGATGTCGTGGGATGCCAATGTCGTGATGCGCCGGTCCGTCCCTGGCCCACGACCCGCAGATCCGGCCGTCAGCCCGCCGGCTCGGCTGTCGGTTCGGCCGGTGCTGTCGGTTCGGCCGGTGCTGTCGGTTCGGTCGGCGGCTCGGCGAGGACGGTGAGCAGGGGAGCGGCCGTCAGCTCGATCTGCCAGGGGCGTGCCCCGCCGGCCCGCAGCGCCCCGGCGACGGCCGTGTCCGTCAGGGGATTCGGCGGGGACCAGGCGAGCCGCCGGGACAACGCGGGCTCGAGGAGGTTTTCCACCGGCATCGTGTGGGTGGCGGCGAGGGCGGCCAGCGCGGCCCGTACCCGGGCCAGCCGCGACGCGGCCACCGGGTCGCGCTCGGCCCAGCGGTTGGGCGGCGGCAGACCGTCGCCGCCCGGTCCGGCCGGGGCGGGCAGCTCTTCCTCGGGTAGCGCGGCGGCGCTACGCAGGGCGTCGAGCCAGACGTTCGCGGTGCGGCGGATCCGTGGTCCGGAGAAGATGGGCAGTCGGACCAGCGCGGCCGCGTCGGTGGGGGCGTTCAGCACGGCGTCCATGATCGCGCTGTCCGGGAGGACGCGACCCGGCGCGACGTCACGGGTACGAGCGAGCCGGTCCCGGGCGGTCCACATCGCCCGGACCGCCGCGAGCTGGCGGCGGGACCGGGCGCGGTGGATCCCGCTCGTCCGGCGCCACGGCTCGGCCCGTGGCTCGCGTGGCGGGGCCGTGACGATCGCGGCGAACTCCTGCCGGGCAAATTTGATCTTGTTTTGTTCGATCAGCTCCGCCTCGAGCGCGTCGCGCAACTCCACCAGCAGCTCGACGTCGAGTGCCGCGTAGCGCAGCCACGGCTCGGGAAGCGGGCGGGTCGACCAGTCCGCGGCCGAATGGCCCTTCTCCAGCCCGTAGCCCAGCACCCGTTCGACCATCATCCCCAGCCCGACCCGTTCGTAGCCCAGCAACCGGCCGGCGAGCTCCGTGTCGAACAGCAGACTCGGCCGCAGACCGAGCTCGGACAGGCACGGAAGGTCCTGGCTGGCGGCGTGCAGCACCCATTCGACCCCGTCCACCGCGTCCTGGATGACGCTCAGATCCTCGAGCGCGATCGGATCGAGGAGCAGCGAGCCCGTGCCCCGCCGTCGGATCTGGACGAGGTAGGCCCGCTGGCTGTACCGGTAACCGGACGCGCGTTCGGCGTCGAACGCGACCGGCCCGACGCCGGCCGCGAGGCGTTCCGCCGCCGCGGCGAGTTCTGCGGTGTCGACGATGACGGGGGGTACCCCGTCCGCAGGGGTGAGCAGCGGGATGGGCTCATGGGCACCAGTGCTGGACTGTACCTCCACCTCTGCGCTGACACCCCCGCTGACCCGCTGTGTTGATTCAGGAACCGTCGACGTCACGATCAGTGATCGTACGTCTGAATCCTGGCAGAGGTAGCCGTGTCCTACAGCGAATCGCGTTATTTATACGCTTTGTAACGACTCGGTAATGGGAGGTGCGCGCGGTGGAGGATCGGCCGCGGCGCGCGGTGGGTGGTGCGGTGCTGTCCGTCCGGCGGGCCGGTGTGACGCGGTCAACCCCGGCGGGTTGGTAGTGCGATGACTCCGGACAGTTGTGGGGGAAGGCCGGCCATGGCCGCGAGCAGGTCGCCGAACGCGAGCAGGTGGGCGGCCGTCGCCGAGGCGCTCCAGGGCGGCTGGCCCTGCGCGCCCGGCCCTGCGGGGCCGAGGTCGGATGCGAGGGTGGTCTCCGCCCAGTCGGGTGACCAGGAGCAGCGCAGCTCCACGGCGAAGCTGTCCCCGTCGGCCGCGAGCACGCCGAAGCGTTGTGACGCGGTGGCCGTGACCGTGCCGCCCAGGGCGCGCACGCCCGCGCCGTGCGCCTCCAACGATTCCCGCAGCCACGACCAGGCGACCTCGGCAAGCAGGGGATCGCCGGCGATCTCCCGGTCGATGCTCGCGCGGGCGTAGCAGACGATGCGGGCCGTGCCCTGCCAGGCCGGCTGTCCCTGAGGATCCATGAGCAGGATGAGCCGGCCGGCCGCGGTGTCGGCCTCGTCCCCGGTCAGCCCACCGGCCAGAGCGAAGGAGAACGGCGCGACCCGGGTGGGCGCCGCCACCTCGTGCACCGCCACCTCCGGGCGCAGCCGCGCGATCCCCGCGCGCAGGGCGTTGGTGACCGCGAGGAAGATCGGAGGGCTCGCCTCGGATGACTGCGCGACCCCCATGACGGCAACGGTAGGACGTCGGTCTTGATCATGCTGGCCGGACGTCGGAGCGTACGGTTTCGGTCCCGTTGCGTGCGGGCGGGAACCGGTGAGCCGGTGTCCGGAGTACCCCGGCTGAGGGGCGGAACTGTGCAGGCTCACGCCGGGATCCGCGCGGCGGCACGATCGCGGCCGCGGAGATCCCGGACTGCGGGGGTCTCGCGCGCGGGCCTCGGCCGGGCCGTCGGCCGCTCCGCGGGGGCCGGCCCGACCAGCACCGCGGCGCCACAGGAGGTGCAGGCCCACTCCGGGCAGTCGTCACCGTGCCCGTCGGAGCACGGGGGTTGTTCGAAGATGCGCTCGTCGCCGCATGCGATGCAGACGAGAACGATGTGATCCTCGGCGCTCATCCGGACCCGTTCCACTCGACCACCACTCCCCGCGCACGTCTGCCCGTGATGCGTCCCGTTGGATCGTGGTGGGCGCATAACCACGGATCGCGCGCCACTCGCCACGGCCGGCGGGAGGGGGAACGCGGGATGACGCGCACCCTCTACCCCAATTCCGACCGGACTGACGGTGCCACGGGACGGGCGGATGTCCGTGCATTCTCTCCGGCGTGTCGCGTGAGCCCGTCTCGGGGCGGTGCGGGGCGGATCGCCCGGTCTGTGGGCCGGTGGGGCCGGGCCTCGGCTCAGCCCGCCTGGCCGGCCGGCTTCGAGGTGGGACGTGCCGGCTCTGCGTCGCCCAGCCGGGCGGCGTCGCCGCGCAGCCAGTGCCGCTCGACGAAGAACGGGGCGACGGGCAGCACCGCGGCGATCAGCGCGAGCACGGTCCGCTTACGGCGCCAGCGCCCGACCACCGAGAGGTAGCCGATGAGGGCGCAATAGATGAGGAAGAGCACGCCATGGACCGGGCCGAGGATCCGCACGCCGATCGGGTAGTCGGCACCGTATTTGATCGCGGTCGCGACGAGCAGCAAGAGGAAGGACGACGCCTCGGCGAGCGAGACGATGCGGGCCAGGGCAAGGGGCTGGGAGGCGCCGCTCGGGGCACGACCGGTCATCGGTGACTCCTCGTCGTAGCAGATGGCGTCGTAGGGGATGGCGTCGTAGCGGATGACACCGAGGTGTTCCACTGTCCGGGTGCCCTGGAGTGCCGGGACCCGGGACGCGCCGTGGCATGCCACGGCGACCGCGGGATTCGTCACGTCCGATCGTTCGTCCCCGTCCGCCGGCGCGGCCTCGACGGACGGGAGCGCCCGGCACCGGCCGGACCTGGAAGTTCTTCTACCCAGAGTAGAAGATAGCGGATGTGCAACGTTCCGGTTGGTACTCCCCGGTCCTCGCCGCCGGGAGCCGTCAGGCCCGTGCGGTGGCCCATCCCGCTATGGCCGTACTCCCACACATCTCACGGGCGTGCAACGATCGACCCATGCCTGTCCTCCACGTCGACGCGGGACCCGGATCCGGGCCGGGCGGCGTCTCGCCCCCGCCGACCGGTGCCGCGCTCGCCCGGCGGCTCGGCCTGGCCGACACCGCGCCCTTCCTGCGGGCCTGTCGACGGGAGCCCCCCGGGACCACGCCGGTGTGGTTCATGCGTCAGGCCGGGCGGGTCCTGCCCGAGTACCGGGCCCTGCGCGCGGGAGTCGCCATGCTCGACTCCTGCCGGGAGGCCGAGATGATCACTGAGATCACGCTCCAGCCGGTACGCCGGTTCCGGCCGGACGCGGCGATCTTCTTCTCCGACATCGTGGTGCCCCTGGTCGCGATCGGCCTCGACATCGACATCGTCGCCGGGATCGGACCGGTGGTGGCCGAGCCCGTGCGGGACGCCGTCGGGCTCGCCGCGTTGCGCGCACTGGAGCCGGACGACGTTCCCTACGTGGCCGACGCGGTCCGGCTACTGCTGGCCGAGCTGGGTTCAACCCCGCTGATCGGGTTCGCCGGGGCGCCGTTCACCCTCGCGAGTTACCTCATCGAGGGCGGGCCGAGTCGCGACCACGCCCGCACCAAGGCGTTGATGTACAGCGAACCGAAGCTCTGGCACGACCTGCTGGCCCGGCTCGCCGACATTACCACCGCCTTCCTGCGGGTCCAGGTGGATGCCGGTGTCGACGCGCTGCAGCTGTTCGACTCCTGGGCCGGGGCGCTGGACGAGGCGGACTACCGTCGCTACGTCGCGCCGCACAGCGCTCGGGTGCTGGCCGCCTTCGCCGGTGAGGTGCCGCGCATCCACTTTGGTGTGAACACCGGTGAGCTGCTCGCCGCGATGGGCCAGGCGGGTGCGGACGTCGTCGGGGTCGACTGGCGGGTCCCTCTCGACGAGGCCGCCCGGCGGATCGGGCCCGGTCACGCCGTGCAGGGAAACCTCGACCCGACCGCGGTCTTCGCCCCCGAAGCGGTGCTCGCCGCCAAGGTGCGTGACGTCTGCGCCCGCGGGGCCGAGGCGGAGGGGCACGTGTTCAACCTCGGCCACGGGGTGCTGCCGCAGACCGATCCGGGCGTGCTCGCACACGTCGTTGACCTCGTCCACGGCAGGTGAGTCCACGGCAGGTGATCCGCCCTCATCGGACCGGTTCACTGGAACCGGCTCGATGGTGAAAACTGGCGGGCGGCACCACTCAACGTGAAGGGCGGCAGGAACGTGCGGGTTGTGATCGTCGGTGGGGGTATCGCCGGGCTCTCGGCCGCCCGCGCCCTGGCCGGGCACGCCGAAGTGACCGTCCTCGATGCGGCGGACCGGGTCGGTGGCAAGCTGCGTACCACCCCGATCGAGGGTCTGGACGTCGAAGAGGGCGCGGAGTCCTTCCTCGCCCGGGTTCCCGACGGACTCCGTCTGGCCCGGCAGATCGGGCTCGGGCACGACATCGTGCATCCGGCCACGACGTCGGCGTCACTGTGGATCCGCGGCCGGCTGCGTCCCATCCCCCCGAACACTCTGCTCGGAGTGCCGACCGACGTCCTCGGCCTGGTCCGCTCGCGGGTGCTGTCCCCGTGGGGGCTGGTGCGGGCCGCCGCCGACCTGGTGCTGCCGCGGACGCGTTTCGCCGACGATCCGACCGTCGGCCGCTACGTCGGCACGCGGGTCGGGCGCGAAGTCGTCGACCTGCTGGTGGATCCGCTGCTCGGGGGGGTGTATGCGGGCCGGGCCGACGCGCTGTCGCTGCGGGCTACCGTGCCCCAGCTCGTCCCCATCTTCGCCGAGGACCGCTCGCTGCTCCTCGGCGCGCACCGGGTGCGGGCCCGTACCGGACCCGCGACGACGACCTCGACGGCACCGCTGTTCGCCACGCTTCGGGGGGGCCTGGGCTCCTTCGCGGCGCGGGTGGCGGCGCAGTCCGGCGCCACCGTGCACACCGGGGTGCTCGTCCGCTCGATCGCGAAGACCGCGGGCGGCTGGCAGGTCAACTGTGACCGGGTGGGCGGCGCGGACGCCCTTGGGCCGTTCCAGGCCGACGCCGTGATCCTCGCGGTGCCCGCCGGGGTGGCCCGCGCCCTGCTGGCGCCGCTGGCCCCGCATGCCTCCGCCCCGCTTGCCGGCGTGCCCTACGCCTCGGTCGGCCTGGTGACGCTGGTCTACCGGGATGCCGCGCCGCCACCCGGCAGCGGATTCCTCGTGCCCGCCCGGGCGGGCACCGCGGTGAAGGCGGCCACCTTCCTGTCCGCCAAGTGGCCGCACCTGGGCTCCGACCGGCTCACGGTGGTGCGGGCGAGCATCGGCCGCGCCGGTGCCGAACAGGACCTGCAGCGTGGGGACGTGGAGCTCGCCGGGGTGGCGGCGGCGGAGATCGCGCAGATCACCGGTCTGTCCGGTCGGCCGGTCGCGACCCGGGTGAGTCGCTGGGGCGGGGCACTCCCGCAGTACCTGCCGGGTCATCTCAACCGGATCGCCGCGGTGCGCCGGGGGCTTCCAACGGGGATCGTCCTGGCCGGCGCGGGATACGACGGTGTAGGCATCCCGGCCTGTATCCGGTCGGGGGAGACCGCCGCGCACGCGGTGCTGAGGGCTACCCGGACGGCGCAAGGCAGTCCGGCCGATCCGGTGGGCCCGGGAATCTGATTACGTGCACCGGCCCGGACCGCGTCCGGCCGCCGGTGAAGGAGGATGGGAATGTCGGAGTCCACGAAATCGGCCCGCGAACTCAACGCGGAGCTGCTCTACACGGGATGGTCGGTCTTCGCGGCCGACCGTCCGCTGCCCGCCGAGCGGACCCCGCTGATCGACGAGGCGACCGCCTTGCTCGACGGGGCGCTGGCCAAGGACGTCTACACCCGCGGTGTCTACGAGATCTCGGGCTACCGGGCCGACGCGGACCTGATGGTCTGGTGGACGAGCCCGGACCCGGACCTGCTGCAGGAGACCTACCAGCGGTTCCGGCGGACGGCCCTGGGCGGGCACCTGCGTCCGGTGTGGTCGGCGGTCGGCCTGCACCGGCCGGCGGAGTTCAACCAGAACCACATCCCCGCCTTCGTCCGGCGGGAGGACCCCCGCGGTTATCTCTGCGTCTACCCGTTCAACCGCTCGCTGGAGTGGTACCTGCTGCCGGACTATGAACGGCGCGGGATGCTCGCCGAGCACGGGATCATGGGCCGGGAGTACGAGGACGTCCGGGCCAACACGGTGGCTTCGTTTGGACTGGGCGACTATGAGTGGCTGCTCGCCTTCGAGGCGGATGAGCTGCACCGGATCGTCGACTGCATCCGACACCTTCGGGCCAGCGCGGCGCGACGGCACACCAGGCTGGAGACGCCGTTCTACACCGGTGCCCGCAAGCCGCTGGCGGACGTCGTCACCGCCCTGCCCTGAGGCGGGTGGCTGCCGGGTAGACCGGCGGAGGACCGGTGCCGGCGGAGGACCGGTGCCGGCGGAGGACCGGGACGGCAGCCGGCGCCTGCCTGGGCGCCCCCACCCGTCCGGCAGGCGCCGACCGTCCCGTGACTGTGCTCACCGGCCTCACCCGGGCGGCATCACTCCAGGTGACATCAATCCCGACGTGACATCACCCCGGCGATGTCACCCCGGCGATATCACGTCGGCGACGTCGCACGGGGCGCGCAGGATCGCACAGCCCCACCCCTCCCGGCGCCCGCGGGGGCGGGCAGCCGACGGATCCCGAGCCGAGACCCGCGATCCATAACGCAGAGTAGCATTATCGCCGCTGTTTGTGTGCGCAGCGTAGGCGTCAGGCGTCCGTGGGTCGATGGTGCCTGTCATGCCCGCGTCGGCGGGCGGACTCGGAAGGTTCGTCGACTCGGAAGGTTCGTCATGGCGGTCGCTGGTCGACGACCGCATCTCTGTTACTGTGAGTTGCCATAAACGCATGGATCACGCCATCGCCACGGTCGGCGGTCGGGGCGTCACGCTGCCATCGCCGGGCCGGGCCGCTGGTAGATCATCTCGGCGTAGCCGGTAACGTTGCCCCCGTGACCACGGAGCGCCACCCGTGTCGGCGTCCGGTATTCCAGTTCGCTCCGGTGTGCCGACACACCCCAGTGGAACCTGGATGATGCGCGCGTTCGGCTCATCGTTCGGGGTGGCCCACAGTCAGTGGCGGGGGAAGATCGCTGGAGGTCCGGTCGATGCACCACCGAGGGATGAATTCGTGGCTGTCTGAGCGAGGGGTGCCGCGGGCCGCCGAACGGGGAGGACGATGACACCTCCGGGCCCGTTCGGATCCTGGCTCGGGCTCGGGCACGTGCCGGCGCCACTGGGCCAGTCCGTTCGGCCGGGTCCGGTCGGTGTCGTTGACGCGCGCCGTCGCGGTGCTGGGGGGGACCACGAGTGACGGAGACGGTGCCCGGCGACACGCGCGCGACCGCTGGGTCGAACTTCGTTCCGCGCGCCCGCGGCGGGCAGGGGATGCCGTCCCCGCCGGGCGCGCCGGCGGGGACGGCCGGTCGTCCCGTCGGCGCACCGCCGAGCCGCACGGCCACCGGGCCCGGCGGGCGGCACAGCGCGGGGCGGGTGAGCCCAGCCGCCGTCGAGACGGGCGGCTACCGCGCTCAGGTGACCTGGGAACGGCGTTACGTCCGGCTGCTCGTCCTGTTCGACGCGGCCGCCTGCGTGGTGGCAGCGGGGCTCGCGTATTTCGTGCGATTCGGCGACCTGGTCGACTTCGGTACCCAGCCGGTGTCCTCCAAGCCATACATCCTCATGACGGTTCTGCTGCCGCTCGCCTGGGTGCTGGCGATGTCCCTGAACCGGGCCTACGAGAGCCGGTTCCTCGGCGGCGGGTCGGAAGAGTTCCGGCGGGTGGTCAACACGGCGGCCCGGTTCACCGCGGCGGTGGCCATCGCCTCGTATGCGACAAAGGCGGAGATCGCCCGTAGTTACGTGCTGATCGCCTTCCCGGCCGCGACCCTGTTCTCCATGGTGGGTCGGGTCGTCGGCCGCGGCCTCCTGCACCGCATGCGCCGGGCCGGTCGTTGCCTGCACCGGGTGCTCGTGGTCGGGGCCGGGGAGTCGGCTGCCACCCTGGTCCGGCTGGCCCAGCGCGATCCGACGTCGGGCTGGGCGGTCGTCGGTGTCGTGCTTGACCGCTCGCCCGGCCGGCACAGTCACGACCGGCCGGAACGCAGTGGGTTCGACCTGCTCGGGGTGCCGATCGTCGGCACCTCGGAGACCCTGCACACTGCCATCACGGCCACGCACGCCACCACGGTCGCGATCAGTCCGCAGATGGACGGCGAGACGCTGCGCCGGGTGCTGTGGACGCTGGAGGGCAGCGACGTCGACGTGCTGGTCTCCTCGGCGCTGACCGACGTGACCGGGCCGCGGATCTCGATCCGTCCGGTGGCCGGGCTGCCGCTGCTGCACATCGAGGAGCCGGAGCTCACCGGTACCCGTCGGGTGATGAAGATGGTCTTCGACCGGTGCGTGGCCGGAACGATCATTCTGCTGTTCTCCCCGCTGCTGCTCGGTCTCGGGCTCGCGGTGCGACTGACCAGCCGCGGCCCGGCGTTGTTCAAGCAGACCCGGGTGGGGCGGGGTGGTGAGCACTTCACCATGTACAAGTTCCGGTCGATGTACGTCGACGCGGAGGCGCGCAAGGCGGAGCTGGAGTCCCGCAACGAACGGGCCGAGGGGCTGCTGTTCAAGATGCGTGACGACCCGCGGATCACCAAGGTCGGGAAGTTCCTGCGCAAGTGGTCGCTCGACGAGCTGCCGCAGTTGTTCAACGTGCTGGGCGGCACGATGTCGCTGGTGGGGCCGCGCCCGCCGCTGCCGTCGGAGGTCGCCCGCTACGAGGACGACGTGCACCGCCGGCTGATGGTGAAGCCGGGGCTGACCGGCCTGTGGCAGATCAGCGGCCGGTCGGACCTCGAATGGGACGAGTCGGTCCGTCTCGACCTACGCTACGTCGAGAACTGGTCACTGGCGATGGACTTCGTCATCCTCTGGCGTACCGTGTTCGCCGTGCTGCGCCGCGAGGGGGCGTATTAGGGGCCCGCATGGCCAGCTAGCCAGCCAGCGTGGCGTAGGTGGTCGATGATCCGGTCCACGGCGTCCTCGGCGGAGAGCTCCGCGGTGTTCACCGTGACGTCGGCGTCGGTCGGCGTCTCGTACGGATCGGACACGCCGGTGAAGGCGGGCAGGACGCCTGCGCGCGCCTTGGCATAGAGCCCCTTACGGTCCCGCGCCTCGCACACCTCCAGCGGTGTGGACACGTGTACCAGCACGAATCCGCCGCCTGCGGCCCGGACCATCCCCCGGACCTGGGCGCGCACGTCGGCGTACGGCGCGATCGGCGCGCACACCGCGGTGCCTCCGGCTCCCGCGACCTGGGCCGCGACGAAGCCGATCCGTCGGACGTTGATGTCGCGGTCGGCGCGGGAGAATCCCAGTCCCTGGGACAGCTGGGTCCGCACGACGTCCCCGTCGAGCAAAGTGAGCCGGCGTCCGCCGTATTCCAGTAGTCGGCAGACGAGCAGGCCGGCCAGCGTCGACTTCCCGGAGCCGGACAGCCCGGTGAGAAACACGGCCAGGCCCCGCTTCGAACGTGGTGGGATGGCGCGGGAGAGCTCCGCGGCCACCGCCGGCGGGGTCAGTTCGGCCGGTATCGGGTTGCCGGCGTCGAGCAGCGAGGCCAGTTCCATCCGCCCGGGTGCGCCGATCGCCGGCCCGATGAGGCTGCCGGTCAAGCCGTAGAAGCTGGCCAGATGCGCCCGCTGGGCGGCGAGTTTCGCCAGTTCGTCGGCGGAGCTCGCCGCCGTCTCCACGCCTGTCCAGGCCGCGCCCGCCGCCGCCCACGCAATGTCCGCCAGGTCCGTGGGTGCCGGGGGGGCGGGCGTCACGGCCGTGGCCGGGCCCGGTACCCCCGCCGCCGCGCCGCTCGGTTTCGCGGATGTTTTCAGGACCGTCGCGCTCATGCCCGGTTCGCGGGGGGTGGCCAGCGCCTCCGACGGGATGACCGGAACGAGGACCAGCAGGCTGCGGTGCTCCGGCGTTCCCGCCTCGCCGGCTTTCGGCCGCCGGTAGGGATCCGGCGGCGGTTCCGACCGCCGGCCGGCAATACCCGGCGGACTGATCGCGTCGGCGGCGAGCGCCTCCGAGGAGAGCGTCGCCTCGGCGGCCCGCAACGGGGCGTCGACCGCCTTGAGGGCGGCGAGCAGGCAACGGACCCGCAGGTGATGCCCAGCGTCCGCGGGATCGGCGCCACCCACCGGGGCGAGGACGACGCACCGTTTGCCTTGCCGGGTCAGCGCCCGGATCCGGCCCACGTCCGCCGTGTGGAGCAGGCCGTCCGCCCACACCGCCCAGCACGCGCCGGAACCCGCCTCGAGGCTGATCCAGCCTCGGGCGAGCAGTTCGGCCCGGACCTGGGCCGGGGTGAGCCGCAGGCCGGGATGATCGGGGTGGTGGGGCAGCCGGATGCCCTCGACCGTGCCGACCAGCCGGACCCGGGGCCCGTCCGGACCCCCCGGCTGGTCCGGCAGGGGAATGGTCGTTCGGAGGTGCAGCGCCGCGATCATCACTCCCTCGGTGTCCCGCAGGGCCGCCGTGGAGCTCGGTGTCAGTGCGCCGGCCTCGGCCGCGCCGACGATGAGGGTCGGCACCGGCACGCCATTGATCTCGGGGTCCTCGGGATAACCAGGTTCCGACCCGAAGGCACCGAGCAGCAGCAGTTCCAGCTCGGCGAGCTGGGCCGGGCGCAGGGTCAGCGACGGCCAGGCGACCGACGCGGCCGTCAGCTCCGCGACCCGGGCCGGCGTCGCCAGGACGGGGGTTGGTCCGGACCCGCCGGTCACACCGGACCCACCGGACCCACCGGTCACACCGGACCCGCCGGACCCGCCGGTCACACCGGACCCGCCGGACCCGCCGGTCACACTGGCGGCACCGTTGGCACCGGACTTGGGGTGGTGATCAGGACCGGGGGCGGGATGGGAGGTGGTACTCACACTTGCGACGGTAGCTGGTGACAGACTCCGTCCCAATGAACACCGATGACACCCGCCCGCCGTCCACCGTGCCGGTCGACATCGCGACCGACGAACTCGACGACGACGTCCTGGCCCGACGGCTGGCCACGGACGCCGGCAAACTGCTGTTGCGGATCAGGGAGGAGGTCGGGTTCGCCGAACCCGCGACCCTGCGTGACGCCGGAGACGCGCGTTCGCATCAGCTCCTGGCCCGGGCGTTGGCGCGGCACCGCCCGCAGGACGCTGTGCTGTCCGAGGAGGGCGTCGACGACGTCGCGCGGCTGTCCGCGGAGCGGGTCTGGATCGTCGACCCCCTGGACGGCACCCGCGAGTTCGCCGAACCCGGCAGGTCGGACTGGGCGGTGCATGTCGCGCTCTGGCAGGCCGGCGAGCTCGTCTCGGGCGCGGTGGCGCTGCCGGCGCTCGGGTTGACGCTGTCCAGCGCGGGCGGGCTGCCGCCGCGGCCGGCCGAGGCGCGTCCGCCACGGATCGTGGTCAGCCGGACCCGGGCCCCACAGCTGGTCACGGAGGTCGCGGAGGCACTAGGCGCCACCATCGTCCCGATGGGTTCGGCTGGTGCGAAGGCCGCCGCCGTCATCCGTGGGGAGGCCGAGATCTACCTGCACGCCGGCGGCCAGTACGAGTGGGACTCCGCCGCCCCGGTGGCGGTCGCGCGGTCGGCGGGGCTGCACGCCAGCCGGCTGGACGGCTCGCCGCTGCGGTACAACCAGCCCGACCCGCTGCTGCCCGACCTGGTCATCTGTGCTGCGAGCTGGGCATCGGAGGTTCTCCGGGCGATCGGCGCCGCGGGGGGCTCCGGCGGTTGAGGCGCGTGCTCGCGGAGTGCTCTCGGAGTGGTTGCGGAGTTGTTGCGGAGGGTAGCGATTGTTGATCCATGGTTGTCCTGGATGACGTCGGTCGTGGTTGTGGGTCCACCGTGAGGGGCGTAATGTCGCCGAAACCGCCGGCACGGCCGCCGTGTCCGCTACTTTGGTGGGACACATCGCCTCGACGGGGGGTTTCGCGTGCCGGTGATGGGTTACGAGCTCACCCAGCTGCAGATGCTTGAGGCCGAGGCTATCCACATCTTCCGTGAGGTGGCCGCGGAGTTCGAGCGTCCCGCCCTGCTGTTCAGCGGCGGGAAGGACTCGATCGTCATGCTCCGGGTCGCGCAGAAGGCCTTCTGGCCCGCGAAGCTGCCCTTCCCCCTGCTGCACATCGACACCGGGCACAACTTCGACGAGGTCCTCGAGTTTCGGGACAAGCGGGCGGCGGAGCTCGCCGCCCGCCTGGTGGTCGGTTCCGTCCAGGCCGCCATCGACGCGGGCGTGCTGACCGAAGACACCCGTCCGGGGGCCTCGCGTAACCAGCTGCAGACACCGGTGCTGCTCGACGCCATCGCCGACAACAAGTTCGACGCGATGTTCGGCGGCGCGCGCCGGGACGAAGAGAAGGCGCGGGCCAAGGAACGGGTCTACTCCTTCCGGGACGAGTTCGGCCAGTGGGACCCCAAGAACCAGCGCCCCGAGCTGTGGTCGCTCTACAACGGCCGGCACCGCCCCGGTGAGCACATCCGGGTGTTCCCGCTGTCGAACTGGACCGAGCTCGACATCTGGCGGTACATCGCCCAGGAGCGGCTGGAGATCCCCTCTATCTACTACGCGCATCGCCGGGACGTGTTCGAGCGCGACGGCATGCTGCTGGCGGTCACGCCGCTGACCCGGCCCCTGGCCGGTGAGACGGCGGCGCCCCGGCAGGTGCGCTATCGCACGGTGGGCGACATCACCTGCACCGGAGCGGTCGAGTCAACCGCGGCGACCGTCGAGGAGGTCATCGCCGAGGTGGCCGCCACCCGGCTCACCGAACGCGGCGCGACCCGGGCTGACGACCGGGTCAGTGAGGCGGCGATGGAGGACCGTAAGCGGGAGGGGTACTTCTGATGGCCGAGCTGCTGCGGGTCGCGACGGCGGGGTCCGTCGACGACGGGAAGTCGACCCTGATCGGGCGGCTCCTCTACGACACGAAGTCGCTGTTCTCCGACCAGCTCGCCGCGGTCGAGCGCACCAGCCGGGAGCGCGGCGACAGCTACGTCGACCTCGCGCTGCTCACCGATGGTCTGCGGGCCGAGCGGGAGCAGGGCATCACGATCGACGTCGCGTATCGTTACTTCGCCACGCTCCGGCGGTCGTTCATCCTCGCCGACACCCCCGGGCACGTGCAGTACACCCGCAACATGGTCACCGGCGCGTCCACCGCCGACCTCGCGCTGCTGCTCGTCGACGCGCGCAAGGGGGTCGTCGAGCAGACCCGCCGGCACGCCTTCCTGACGTCCCTGCTGCGCGTGCCCCATCTGGTGCTCTGCGTGAACAAGATGGACCTCGTCGACTTCGATCGGGACGTCTTCGAGAAGATCAAGGAGGAGTTCCGGCACTTCGCGGCGAAACTAGAGATCGTCGACGTCACGACGATCCCGATCTCCGCGCTGGGCGGGGACAACGTGGTCTCCCGGTCGCCAAGCACTCCCTGGTACGAGGGCAGCTCGCTGCTGCACCACCTGGAGGAGCTCCACATCGCCTCCGACCGCAACCTCATCGATGTGCGTTTCCCGGTGCAGTGGGTGGTCCGGCCGCGGAACGACGACCTGCACGACTACCGCGGGTACGCCGGTCAGGTTGCCGGCGGGGTGCTCAAGCCCGGCGATGAGGTCGTCGTCCTGCCCTCCGGGCTGACCACGCGGATCGCCGGCATCGACACGTTCGATGGCCCGGTCGACGAGGCGTTCCCGCCGATGTCGGTGACCATCCGGCTCGAGGACGATCTGGACGTCTCCCGGGGCGACATGATTGCTCGGCCGATGAACCAGCCGGCCGTCGGCCAGGACCTCAACCTGATGGTCTCCTGGATGGTCGACGCCCCGCTGCGCCGCCGGGCCCGGATCGGGATCAAGCACACCACCCGTTCGGTACGGGCGATGGTCACCGACATCTGCTACCGCGTCGACATCGACACCCTGCACCGCGACGAGACCGTCGAGACACTGGGTCTGAACGACATCGGCCGGATCGCCCTGCGGACGACGTCCCCGCTGTGCTACGACCTGTACCGCCGCAACCGGAACACCGGCAGCGTGCTGCTCATCGACGAGTCGACCGGGACCACTCTCGGCGCCGGGATGATCATCTAGCCGGTGGTGACGGGGAGAACCGGGGTCAGCCCGGCCGCCGTCCCCAGTCCGGTGGCAGGGAGGATCCGCGGCTGCCGGCCCGGCCGTCGAGGAACGAGATTCGGTCGTTGTTCGCGACCATCGCCGGGCTCGCGAGCCAGGCGGCATAGGCACGCCGCTGGGTCGGGGTCATCCGCGCGGATGGACGCGGATTCCCCGAGGCGTCGAGGAAGTTCTCCGCCGGCGAGGTGATGAACCCGTCGGCCCTCGGATCGCCGGTGTAGACGCGGCACGGCCCGCCGGCGGGGGTCACCGCGATCGGCCGGAGCGGGTCACGATCCCGGCGGGCCCAGAGCCGGCGGGCGCTGGTCTCGTAGGCTGCTGCCCAGCCGGGCAGGACCCGGGAGGCGTCCCGCAGGTCCGCGACGACCTGGGCGGGGCGGGTGGTCGGCAGGTCGCTGTGCCGTGCCCGGATCCAGGCCTCGATCACCTCCACGGTGACCCCGACGCCCAGATGGACGAAGGTGCCCGGTGGGTTCGTCGGATCGATGGACTTGCCCACCTCCCCGAGCACGTCGAGCAGCACCGCCTGCTGCCGGCGGTAGGCGCCGACCGCGTCGGCGTGCTCGCGCAGCACCGCCTCGGTCGCATCGGCGAGGGCGCCGGCGAAGAACGCCTGCGCGCGCTCGACCCGCAGGTAGCCCAATGCCAGGGGGCTCGACGGATACCCGCCGGGGGCCGTTCTCCAGCCCTGGGCCGAGGCGGCCATCTGGTCCTCGAGACGAAGACCGTAGGTCGCGACGTCCTGGGCGAGCAGACCGGCCAGCGCCCCGCCGCGCAGGCCCTCCCGCAGCAGCGACTCCCACGCCTCGATCGGGATCAGCTCGACCAGGGCGGACTGCTCCGCCGCGGCCCCGGCCTGCGGGTCCACCGTGGGACCGGGGACCACGGCGGTGACGGCGTCGTAGAGCTCGTCCCGATAGGTCCGTAGCGCCGGGACGAGGGCCGCCCGCAGCCGGAGGAGCAACGGCCGATCACCGGTCGCCTGCACGGCCCCGGCCAGCCGGGAGACGAACGAGGCCGAGGCCCGCGGATCGGCACGGCGGCTCTCCTGGCTTCCCGCCGCGGCCACCAGCCGGATCCAGGCATCTTCCAGGGATCGGGCCGTCGCGAGATCCACCGGCAGCGGAAGGGCGAGCACGGCCGCGCCGCGCAGGATGGTGTCGATGTGGTCCGCCGCGAACCGGGCGGCCAGCGCCGGGGTCGCGGCGATGGCGTCCAGCAGCACCCCCTGGTAGTCGGTGACGGTCGGTCGGCCCCGGCTCGTGAGCCCGGCTGCGGCGGGGGCGAGCAGGCCGACGTCGTGCGGCGCCGACGGGGCGGCCGCGGCGTCACCCGGCCCGCTACCCGGTCGGTTACCCGGTCGGTCACCCGGTCCGAAGGCCATCCGGCCCAGCCGCTCCAGCAGCGCGCCGTCGAGGCGGGCCGAGGCGAGCAGTGGGGTCAGCAGGACCGTCTCGGCCGTGTCGGTCCTCCCGGCGGTGTTGAACCGGCCGAGCCAGGCGGCGTCGAGAGTTCGCCGGTGGCTGTAGGAGGCCAGGGTGGCGCCGAGGATCCGTTCCGCCTCCCGCCGGTCGAAGCCGAGCGGTTCGGGTGGACGGTGGACCATCGGCCCCCGCGACAGTCCCTCCACCCGGTAGAGCAGCCGCGCGAGCCCGTCGGGTCCCAGCGCGTCGTGAAAGCCCAGGACGAAGTCCGGATCGTTCATCCGGGACCGCAGCACGGTCAGCGCGTCACGCGGGGTGACCATGCCCGAGTCGTTTCCGCCCGTTCCGCCCGTTCTGCCCAGCCCTGATCCGCCTCTGCCCGTTCCGCCTCTGCCCGTTCCGCCCCGGCCTGATCCGTGCCGGCCTGATCCGTGCCGGCCTGATCCGTGCCGGCCCGGCCCGTCCCCCCGCAGCGAGTGCGCCAACGCCCGTCCGGCGGCCACGGCCCGCTCGAAGGTGCGGAGCGCCTCGGAGGTACCGGGAATGCCCGGCGCCTCGCGGGGCACCGGCTGCCGAATCGGGGCGGACGTCGGCCTGACCGTGATGCCGATCCCGTCGTCGACGCCCTCGGCGAGGCGCAGCCGGCGCCGCAGCATGGTGGCCTCGGCCTCGACTTCGTCCTCCAGCGCGCCGAGCCGTTCCGCCGGGTCGAGCGGCAGCCCGGCATCCGCCAACGCCGCGACGAGGGAACGGGACCAGGAGCGCAGCAGCTCCCCAGCCTCGGTCACGCTGGACACCAGCACACGCATCCGATCGGGGTCGACGAGCACCCGGTCGCTTGGTCCGGGCATGCGCGTCAGCCGACCTTCCGCGGCCCGCCGGGGCCCGCCGATCGGACGGGGGACACCGGCCCGCCGGGGCCTGCCGCAACGAACGCTGTCCCGCGGACCTGCAACGCTGTCTCGCAGGCCTGCACGCACCGATCGAGGGCCATGGCCGCCTCCGCCGCGAGCCGCCGCATCCGGCGCTGCCAGATCTCGGCCTGACGACCCTCCCAGGCCTCGGCGCCGACCGCCGAGATCCGCTCCAGCGCGGCGGCCACGTCCAGCCGGGCACGCCGGGCCTGGGCCAAGGCGACGGCCACCGTCGCGCGACGTCCCTCGGGCACCGTCATGCGCACACCACCCAGATCGTGATCAGGTTCACCGGTGGCGACGCTAACAGCGGCCCGCCCGCCCGCGCCCGCGCGGCGACGCGACTGTGGATGACGCAGGTGCCGGTCCGGTCGCCTGTGGATGACGCCGGTGCCGGGGGCCAGCGCCGGTAACGCCGTTCAGCGCCGGTAACGCAGGTTCAGCGCCGGTAACGCAGGAACAGGACGTCGTCCTCGGCGAGGATCTGGGTCAGGGTGAGCGCGGCCGGTGCCGGCCACGGCTCGCCTTTCATGATCCCGAGCCGGCCCGGCCCGGCCAGTACCGGGGTGATCGTCAGGCACAGCTCGTCGAGGAGACCCGCCGCGGCGAGCTGGGAGTGCAGCAGCGGACCGCCCTCGGTGAGGATGCGGGTCATTCCCCGTTCCGCCAGGGCCCGGACGGCGACGTCGGGTTCGACGGCGCTGCCGCCGCAGATCGCGATGTCGGCGACCGCCGCCAGCCGCCGACGCCGGTCGAGGGGTGCGGTCTCGCAGGTCAGTAGCACCGGTCGGATCTCCCCGCTGAACAGCCGGGCACCCGGGTCGAAGCCCGCCGTCGCGGTCACGACCGCGATCGGGGGCACCGCCGCGAGCCCCGCGGCGACGCGCCGCTCCCGCCGTTCGGGCGGGATGACCATCGGCCCGTAGTTCTCCGTCCGGGCGGTGCCGGCACCGACCAGCACCACGTCGCTGAGCCAGCGCAGCAATCGGAAGACCCGCAGGTCGGCCTCCCCGCCCAGGGGGCCCGAGCGGCTGCCCACCTCGGCGGCCCCATCGACCGAGGCCACGAAGTTCGCCCGGATGTAGGGGGTGTGCGCGGCGGACGAGGGGTAGGCGTACGCCTCGTCGAGATCGATGTCCTCGACGGCCTCCTCGGCCTCCTCGGCCTTCCTCGCGAGCCCGGCGGCCCCCGCGGAACCGGCGAACGGGGGTGGAACCGGGAAGATGCGCCGCACCGGGCCGACTGTAACGGGTGACGGTGCTGGTCATCCGATCGGCGGCGAATCCAGGTCGGCGGCGAACCCATGCGTTGTGACATCGGTCGCGAGGCCGCCGGCCGGGGCGACGGGTACGGGCGTCTCCGTACGCTGGGCGGGTGGCGCAGCGTCTCGTCGATCGCCGGCCGATTGTGCCACCCGGGGACCTGGTCGCGGCGCTTGTCCCGCCGCCCCGGTTCGACGCGGTCCGGTTCGCCGGCTACCTGCCCGATCCGGCCGAGCCGAGCCAGGCCGCCGCGGTCATGGCGCTGTCCGCCTTCGCCGACCGGTTGACCGCCTCCTCTAGGCGGTCCAGCCGTTCAGATCGTTCCAGCCGTTCCGGGCATGCGGGCCGTTCCGGGAAGGGCGGCCTGTTCGGGCTCCTGACCCGGGGGACGGGGGCGCCGGGCCCGTCCGGATCGGGCCCGCGCCGTTCCGGGAGCGCCGGTCCGTCCGGAATGCGGCCGGGGGTGTACCTCGACGGCGGCTTCGGTGTCGGCAAGACCCACCTGCTCGCCTCGCTGTGGCACGCCGTGCCCGGCCCGAAGGCGTACGGCACGTTCGTCGAACTGACCTCCCTGGTCGGCGCGTTGGGATTCGCCGCGACCGCGCAGGCTCTCGCGGGCCTGCGCCTGGTCGCGATCGACGAGTTCGAGCTCGACGATCCCGGCGACACGGTGCTGGTGTCCAGCCTGCTGACCCGGCTCGTCGAGGCCGGTGTCCACCTGGCCGCGACGAGCAACACCCAGCCGGAGGACCTCGGTGCCGGTCGGTTCGCCGCCGCCGACTTCCGCCGTGAGATCCAGGGTCTGGCGGCCAGGTTCGACATCCTCCGGGTGGACGGGGAGGACTACCGGCACCGGGGTCTTCCGGCCGCGCCCCCGCCGTGTGCCGACGACGAGGTCGGCGCGCGGGCGGCTGCCGAGGAGGGGGCGACCGAGGACGGATTCGCCGCGCTGTGCGAGCACCTCGCCGGACTGCACCCCTCTCGGTACAGCGCGCTCGTGGCCGGGGTCACCCTGGTCTGCCTGCACCGGGTCGCGCCGGTCGAGGATCAGGCGGTGGCGTTGCGGGTCGTGGTCCTCGCCGACCGGCTCTACGACCGGTCGGTCCCGGTCGTGGCCTCCGGCGTGCCCTTCGGGGAGCTGTTCGGAGCGGAGCTGCTCGCCGGGCCGCACCGCAAGAAGTACCAGCGGGCCATGTCCCGGCTGAGCGCGCTGGCCCGGGACGCCGCGGCGGGGAACGGCACCGCGGGCCGCGTCGCCGGGATGCTGCCCGGCTGACGCACCAGGCCGGGCGCGCGGCCCGAACGTGCGGCCGCCGCACCCGAGTGGGGTGTCGGAGCCGGCGGTCCGGACGCCGGACCTGCCGGAGTATCTGTTCGCCGTTCCGGGCGTGGGTGACCCGCTGGCGGTCGTGCCGGGGCCTGCGACCATGGGTGCATGGGAACCTACGTCGTGCTGCTCGTCATGGTGTTGTTGGTGGGGCTGGCGGTGCTGGGCGGGCTCTATTTCGTGCTGTCCAGGGACCACACCCGGCGCTGACGGCCGGTGCGCTGACGGCTGGTGCGCTCGGTGCGCTGACGGCCGGTGCGCTGACGGGTCAGCCGGCGGTCGGCTCGGCCGGGGGGAGCAGGCGGATGATCACGACCGACTCGCCGTCGAGTTCCACCCGTCCCGGCATGTAGGTGAACCCGTGGGCGGATGCGGCCGGGGCGTCGAACGGGACGCCGTCGAGGGGGACGGCCTGCCGTTCGGCGGCCAGGTTCACGACGATCGCCACGTCGCCGCGACGGACTACCAGCCAGCGGGCCTCCTCGTCGAAGGTGCACGCGACCGAGGACCACGCCGGGTCGGTCAGCGCCGGTAGCCGGCGACGCAGCGCGATCAGCCGGCGGTGCCAGTCCAGCAGGTCGGAGTGACCCTCCCGGCCCGGTTCGGACCAGTCGAGTTTCGACTGCTGGAAGGTCGCCGGGTCCTGGGGATCGGGAACGTCCTGCGGCTCCCAGCCGTGGGCGGCGAACTCGGCGCGCCGGCCCTCCCGCACCGCGTCCCCCAGCCCGGGGGCGGTGTGGTCGGTGAAGTACTGCCAGGGGGTGCGGGCACCCCACTCCTCGCCCATGAACAGCATCGGGGTGACCGCCGAGGTGAGCAGCAGGGCCGCACCGATTCGGAGCAGGCCGTCGCTGAGCGTGGCGGACGCCCGGTCGCCGGCGGCCCGGTTGCCGATCTGGTCGTGGTTCTGCAGGAAGGTGACGAGCCGGTAGGCGGGCGTGGTCGGGGGGATCGGCCGGCCGTGGGAGCGCCCGCGGAACGTCGAGTAGCCGCCGTCGTGGACGAACCCACTGGTCAGCGCGTGGGCGAGGGTCGAGATCGAACCGAAGTCCCCGTAGTACCCCTGCCGTTCGCCGGACAGGGTTGCCCACAGCGCGTGATGGATGTCGTCGCACCACTGCCCGTCCAGGCCGTACCCGCCGGCCTCGGGTGCGGCGACCAGCTTCGGGTCGTTGAGGTCCGACTCGGCGACGGCGAACAGCGGGCGGCGCAGCTGGGCGCCGAGCCGGTGGACCGCCTCGGCGATCTCCTCCAGCAGGTGCAGGGCCCGGCTGTCCTGAAAGGCGTGGACGGCGTCGAGACGTAGCCCGTCGCAGTGGTAGTCGCGCAGCCAGGACAGGGCGCTGTCGATGATGAACGCGCGGACCTCGTCGGAGCCGGGGGCGTCGAGGTTGACCGCGGGGCCCCACGGAGTGCTGTAGCGGTCGGTGAAATAGGGGCCGAAGCGGCCGAGGTAGTTGCCGTCCGGGCCGAGATGGTTGTAGACGACATCCATGATCACGCCGAGGCCGCGAGCGTGCGCGGCGTCGACCAAGCGCTTGAGCCCGTCCGGGCCGCCGTAGGGTTCGTGCACCGCGTACAGACCGACGCCGTCGTAGCCCCAGCCGTGCCGGCCCGGGAAGGCGTTGACCGGCAGCAGTTCGACGGCGTCGATGCCGAGCTCGACGAGATGGTCGAGCTTGCCGATGGCCGCGTCGAAGGTGCCCTCCGGGGTGAACGTCCCGACGTGCAGCTCGTAGAGCACGCTGCCGGCCAGCGCGATGCCCCGCCACGTCCCGTCGGTCCAGGGGAAGGCCGAGTGGTCAACCAGCCGCGACCGGCCGTGAACCCCCAGCGGCCCCGGCTGCCGGGCCGATCGGGGGTCGGGCAGCTCCTCGCTGCCGCCGTCGAGCAGGAAGGCGTAGTCCGTGCCATGCTTCGCGGACGGGACGTTGACCCACCACCACCCCCGTTTCCCGGCGGTCATCTCGTGCGTCGAGTCGCCGGCGGAGCCCGCCACGACCAGGCTGACCGTCTTCGCCTCAGGGGCCCACAGCCGGAGGGTGCTCATCGCTCTTGTCTACCTGTCAGAGCCGTCGGACACGCCGTGACGGCGACAATGGTGACGACATCGGTCCCCGGCCGAAGGCGCCCGGCTGCCCGGCATGCCGAGCTGGATGGCACCGAGATGGCAGCGAGGTAGTCCGACCGGAGGGGAGGGCAGCCGCCGCGCGATGCCTCCGCATCTTGATCGGATGGCACCGTTATGCCATGATTTCGTCGTCGTGATGTTCGACCGGAGGTTCGCTGCAGTCCCGCCCCTCCGCCGGGTCTACGACACGTCGTCCCACCTGCGCGTTGATTTTCGGGTCCTCATCGCCCCTACGAGGGATCGCAACCGCACGCGACGGCGAGGACAGCCGGGGGCGATGTGACGGGCCGTCCTATGATGCGTGACATGCCGAACCTCAACGTGTCGGTCCGGGCGGCGACGCTGCAGGATGCCCGGACGCAGGCCGAGGCCGCCGGGCTCAGCCTGTCTGCGTGGGTAGATAAAACGCTGACCGACGCCATCTGGACGGCCCGCTTCGCCCGGCAGCAGCAGCGCAACGCCGCCCTCGGGGTGACGCCGGAGTATCTCAACGCCGAGTTCTTCCGGCTGGAGGCGCTGCGGCGTCGTGCGACAGGGTGAGGTGTGGGCACGGGCCGGATGGTGACCTGCTCGGTCATCCCTGGCGACCCGCTGCCGCATGACGACTACGCCGCGGACGCCGGGATCACTGATCCGATCCGGGGCACGATACTGCCGGAGCTGATCGCGTGGATGCCGATCTCCGGCTTGGCCCACCCATTCGGCCCTATCCCCCGGAGGCATGGCAGCGGGTCGATCAGATCCTCCGCCGCGTCCGGACCACCCCCACGGGCGTGGGGAGGACCCGGCCGCGAGGATCTCGGCGTCCGGGTAGAGGCGATGTCGTAGATGAACGCGAGTTGGGTGCCGCTGTGCACGAAACCGAGGGCCGGTGAGCATCCCAGCGCGCAGACGGCGGCGTGCACGACGCCATACAGGCAGGTGTTGGCGGCGGACAGGGCGAGGTTCACCGGGTCCTGGTCGTCCCACGAATCGGGATGGTAGTTGCGGCGGAACCGGCCAATGCGATGTTTCTGGGCGAGCAGCTTGTAGTACGCCTTCACCCGCTGCCCTTCCATCCCCCGCAGTTGCGCCAGCGTGCTTCCCTCGGGAACGTCGACGGCGAACCTGGCCCGGTACATCCGGCTCGCGGTCCGGGCCCGCAGGTCGTCGTCGGCCCAGGCTCGGACCTGTTTCTCCAGCCAGGCGGTGGTCTGCCCAGCGGGTTGAATGTTGGAGTAGCTGCGGACGCCGCCGGCGCCGACGCACACGATGCTGGTGCCGTGGTGCGCGAACATCGCCAGGGCCGGTTGTGTGATCGACGTGCCGGGCCCGAGGAGTACGCAGGACAGCGTCGCAACCGGCAGGTAGACCTGTTCGATGCCCCGGGGGGATTTGACGTAGGCGAGGATACCGGTGCTGTCGCGGGCGATCCGAACCGATTCCATGTACAGGAACGACAGCGAGTCCGCGATTCGGGGCAGCATCGCCAGTGTCGGCCGGCCGAGGCGCTGTTTCGCGGTGGCCGCGGTGCGGGTGACGCTCATCAACCGACTCCCAGCGGGGCGAGGCTGAGCAGGCCGGCGCCGTAGGATTTCGCCCGCCCGACACCGTCGAGCACGGCACGGCGCGTGGTGTCGGGATCGACGATGACGCCGATGCCGTCGAAGCGGGTCAGCGCGTGGCGAACCTGGCCGCCGGGCCGGTCGCCGGTGACATCGTCGAGTGGAGTTCCGACGAGGGTACGTAGCGCGAGTCCGCAGCTGATGGCTCGCCGGGTCCACCAATCGTCGGCGTCCGCACCCCGCAGCGGAATGATTTTTCCGGCGCGTCTACCGGCGTTGCGGCCGCCGCGTTTCGCGGTGTTCGCGGCGATCCGGTAGTGCACCGCGGCACCGGCGGTCAGCCGCTCGAGGAACGGTCCGAGGTCACGGACGTCGGCGTGCGCGTATCCGGCGGGCAGCCGGTGGGTCTCGGGCTTCAGTCTCGTCTGGACGAGCAGCCGGGTACGACCCTGCCGGCGTTCGACCCGGAAGAGCAGGCCCGCGAGCGTGCGGGCGTCGCCGCAGAGATCGTCGGGGACGAGCATCATCAGCCGCTTGTGCAGCCGTTCGACGTCGGCCAGGTCGCGGCGGACCTCACGGTGCCGCTCGTCAACGAGGATCTGGACCAGCCAGGCGTTCACGCCGCCTCCCGGTCTAGGGCCATGTAGTCGTAGAGCGCCTGCTGATAGTCGCGGCCCGGTCGGTGGACCAGCCTTTCGGGCAGGCTGATGGCTTGGCGGTAGACACTTCGCTGGTTGTAGCGGCGGTCAAGCGGGGCGAAGCTACGCGGGACGTCGGTGAGATCGGTGACCGCGGCGCGCCCGTCGGCGGGAGGGGTCTCAGTCAGCAGGTCCACCTCGACCGTGCCGTTCCCAACCTGCTGGAACCGGAACCGACCCGGCAGGGGCACCTGGGTCCGCAGCTCGCCTTCCGGGTCGTTGCAGTGCCGCCGCAGCAGCATCGGCTGCTCGGGTGGGCAGGAACGCCGACCCAGGTAAGGCTGCCACACCGGACGCAGCAACGCGTTCCCGATTTGCTCCAGCCGGTCCTCCGGCCCGGTGACGGCGACGCTGAACACCGCGTCGGCCAGGTAGCGACGACGGCTGACGATCGTCGCGGTGTTCTCCCCCGACCGGTGCTTCCCCTCCGCGGTCGGGACCGTGCGCGCCGCGGGCAGCCCACCGCCGACCGTGTGAAAGTCGGTCAGCAGCAGCCCGGGAGCGTCGACCCGCACAGCGATCCGCAACGAGTCGAACCAGTCGAGCTCCTCCCCGCGGCCCAGGCCCATCGCGGCGGCAAACAGCCCGACCAGGCCGGAGCGAGTCGGGAACCCGGCGGTGTCACGTTCAGCGGCGAAGGCGCTGCGTTCCCCCCAGGACTGCAACGGACCGGCCAGACGCAGCACCAACCCGCTCATGCCACCCCCGCAGCGACACGCTCGGGGTAGGCCGCGCCCACCGCCGCCGTCAACAGTCGCCGGTAGGAGTCGTATTCGTCACCGAGGCCGCCCGCGCGGGACACCCCGTCGATCGAGGCGTGCCCGTGCAGCACGACGTCGTCCGTGCCCCAGACCCGATGCACCCCCCGCGCGTAGTAAGTAAGCGCGTCGCGGGCCGCCACCCCGTAGCCGCCTTCCACCCCCGCCCGCACAGGTTCCTCGAACGCGGCCGCCAGCGAGATCGGCCGGTCGCCGCGCACCGCCATGTAAACCAGCTCCGGCAGAGTGTTCGGCGCGGTCGCCGTCCGCTTCCCACTGGGCAAGGCGGAGACGAAGCCGCGCAGGAACTCGCCAGTCAGTTCGACGGCGGTGGCGGTATCGCCGTCCAGGTTCGCGGCCAGACCGGCCAGGTCTAGGCTCGCGTACCGGTAGAACACTCCCGCGGAGAACTCACCGGCGTTCATGTGACCGCTGCCCGCGTCGTCCGGCGACGGAATGTCGTCGACCGCCGTGAAGAAGTCGATCTCAGGGTCGGTGGCGTGCACGGTGAAGGCGTGCGCGACCTGCACCGCGCCGTCGACCTTGCCCCCGGGGAGCTCCGCGAGCATCCGCCCGAACAGGTTGATCGTCGCGTTGCGGCTGGACAGGATCGCCGCGACCTCGGCGACCGGCAGCACCGGCTTGGGCGGCTTCTTCCGCGACTCCGCCTCGACACGATCTCGGTGCCCGTTCGCCAGCTCGGCCAGAGCGTCCAACCCCGCCGCCGGCAGATACAACAGCACCGACGAGATGTCGTTCTTGTCGCGGTCCTTCTCGGTCTTGATGCCGTTCTTGCCAGCGGAGAGCAGGATCTGGGTGCCCGCGTGGGCGGCGAGTTCCGCGGGCCAGCCCCGGGCGACGAGCCGGGTGGCCACCTCGGTGACTATCCGCCTCGTCCGGACCGCCGGATCACCGAGCACGGTCTCGACTTCGCGACGCACCTGCCGCTTCCAGCACTGGCTGGATACCCGTGTCCGTGACTTCCCGCCATACACGACGGTCTTCGGCGCACCGAGATCATCCCGGTTCAGGTTCGCGTAGGGGATGGTCTGCAGTAGGTGAATATCCAGGAACCGGGCGTCGGTCATGGCCGCTCACTTTCGACGTTATCGGCGGCGCCATCGGCACCGTCGGTCGGAATCGACTGATCGGATGCACCTGCCTTGGCCCGGTCGGGGCCGGCGGGGTTCGCATATCCGTAGAACTGCTGCAGCCAGGTCTTCGCGACGGTGTCCGCGTCGGTACCCCAGCGGGCGAGGTCGAGCAGGAGCCGGACCCAGTCGATCGGGATCTGGTCGGACCGTAGATGCCGGACCAGGCGGGGCAGATGCCGGTGCAACCCGTCGACGTCCTGACGGCACAGCAGCCGAAGCCGCGCTTCCAACCGTCCGTAAAGCTCGGCCTGCTCTCGGGCCGGCGCACGGTTCACCGCATCCGCGAGACACCGACCAAGACTGCGACCTGCGCCACCCGACAGCGGCCGGCCGTTCGCCGTCGCTGGACCCGGTTCCAGGGAGCCGACAGCCTCGTCGAACGGCGCCGGATCTGGTTTGGCCACCTCTGCCGTGTCTCCGCCGACAAGAGTGGTCTGGGAGCCGCTGTCCTGGGTGTCTGCCGCCGCTTCGGTCGAAGCTGAGGGCTCGGCGGTGACCTCGTCGCGGGCGGATCGAGGCTGCGCGGCGATCAGTGCTGCCACGGTATAGAAGGCGCGCTCGACCGTGGCGATCTTCATCAGGTCGCTCCGCCGGACGGCACCATCATCCGCCTCACGAACCGCCACCGGAAGGAAAGGACCCACAATCCGGTGCGCGGGCCGCGCGAACGGATGGGAAGGTTCCCTGCCAAGGCTGCGGCGCAGCGCCGCCCGATCCGCCGGAACGTTGGTCGTCTTGAGCGCCCTGGCGACGAGTGCACGCGCCGATCCCTCGAGCACATGCCGGTTCGCCACCGAGCGAACCCCGCGCCATCCGCCCGCATCGCTCGTGGCAGGCAGCAGCGCCGTCCCGCCACCGTCTGCCGGGGACGGGCTGGAGCCGCCGTCCTCCCCTGTCACGACACCTACCTCCTTGTTCACACGCCTCCTTGTTCACACGCCGAGCCGCAGCTGGTAACGGTGCCGGGCCAGCGCCCGGATCACCCTGGGATGAGCTGCCGCCATGATCTGGTCAGCGATGTCGTCGTAGACACCCTCTGCAGACCGGACGAAGTCGGCGGCAGCCCCCGCGAAGATCGGATCTGGGTTCGTGGCCCGCTCCGCCGCATCGAGCGTCCGCCAGAACACGCGCTCCGCGAGCGGCCAGTACCGGCCTTCGGCCACCGCGACCCACGGGCCGGCGCCCGCGTCACGCCGCGACGACCGCGACCTCCCGTTGTCGGCGGGATCCGCGAGAAGCGCCCAGGCGCTCTTCAGAGCGTTGACAAGATTGCGACCAACCTGCTCGGCGGCATCGTGTACCCGCTCTATCCCATGGATGAAGTCAAAGTCGGCATCCTCCAACCAGCGCAGCACAGGAGGCGTCGTCTGGGTGAAGAACTGACGGTCCCGAGTCTGCCCATCCTGATCGAACCCGAAGACGCGGACCCGCATCCCCTCCAGCACGTCCGACGGCAGCTGCTTGACGGAATCGAACAGGCGCGGCCGCCGGATGATGCCACCCTTGCTTTTTAGCAACAATGCGTCAAGATCTCGCCACAACGCCCGGGACGCGCTCGCCGGCCGCGGATAGTCCTCGCCCTTCTTACTCGTCTGGTAGATCAGATAGGGATCGGTTCCACCCTTCCTTTTCTCCCGCCAAGCCCAGGTCAAGGTCGCGTCGACGACGTTCTCTCGCGCCTCGTCCGGCACCAGCAGCACGGCATGCTGGAAGCCACCCACCAGCACCCGGGACGCCCCCCGCAGCGGAACCGGTCCGCGTAGCGGGTCCGGCAGCTCGGCCGCTTCCCACAGCGCCTCGTCGGGCACGCTCTCCCGGTAGTCGTCGCCGTCGTCAAGACGCGGAATCCCGGCGATCAACGACTCGAACAGCGTGCTGCCCACGGGATGACACGACAGCGCGGTGCGCAGCGGGCCCGCGGCCGTGTTCCCCTCCGAGCGGGCCTTCACCTTCCGCGTCGTGCATCGCCCCGAGGGCCCGTAGTACAACGCGGCAAGCAGATGCCAAGCCCCCTCGCGGGCCGGGATCGGACGCGGACGGCCATCAAGGTGGTGACCGAACCAGACCTGGTTGTTACCCGCTGGACGGCCGAGGACGATCCGGTTCAGCCCGGAAGACGACGAGCACTGCTCCGCCAGCCGCGGATCCTGCAGCCACGGCCGACCTTCGCCGAACAGATCAAAGCGATCGCGATACTCGTCAAAGTATTTTCGAACCCGGTTCTCGTCGAACCGCTCCTCCGCCAACACGCGCCGGCGTACGCGCTCGAACTCCTTGGCAGTAAGGTCCTCTGTGGCTGGCGTGGCCAGCCCACTCACCCGTGCGGCGAGCAGGTAGAGAACCCGCCACAACCCGGCAGCAGCCGGCGGCAGCGGCACGTCGACGTCCGACAACTCGTGGGCACGGAGAAGAAGGTCCTCGAACCCGACAGCCTCCTGCGGCGCACCCCCGACAACCGGTATCCACTGCCTGAATCGCAGGTCATAGCCCGCGTGGCCTGTCATAGCTTACTCACCAGCACCCCCGAACCCCATCCGCATCCGACGGGCTCCGAATGACCCACGTCGAGCAGCAGGCCAGACGCTATCGACCACCACCGACAAAACCTGGGGGATCCAGCGGGACGGCCTGAGGCTTCGAAAACCGTGGGATCGGCGCCGTGCGACGCCAGCCCGATTGCAGGCATGCGCACTCAAACTGCGAGTCCGGGGACGCCGCCCCGCGGCGTCCCCGCGGTGGGCCTACCGAGTCGCCCGAGCGAGTCCGGTCAGAATCACCATCACCACCACGAGCACGACCGTCGTCATCCCGACTACCGCGGCGGTCGCCACAGCGTTCGTCACCATCAGACCTCCTTGTCGGTGCGTAAACAGCTCAGATGCTCACGCAGTGCAGCGACGCCAGATTACTACAAAGCCGCTCCGTTCGACGTGTATGGCCCCAATCCTGGACGTGACGGCTACGATTGGTCCAATCCGGTCAGACCGGGCCGGCTCCCCACGCGGGTGGGGGTGATCCGCCGCTCCGCTCGACGTGGTGCCCAGGGCATCGCACCCTCCCCATAGCCATGGGGGTCCTCCCTTGGCCTGCTCAGCCCAGCAGGCCAAGGGAGTCATCGAGCCGGAAGACGCGCGTTCCGACAGAGACGGCTTCCGGCTCGCCATCCGGGCCGAGGATGTGTGGGAGGAGCACGAGGCCACGCAGGTTGGGGTTTCCAGTCCAGGTGTCGGGCGGTGAGGTCAGGCCTCGATCCGCATAGCGCCAGGGCCCGTCCCGCATCGGGATGCTCTCAGCGAGTACCGCGCGGACCTGCTCCTGCGTGAAACGCCTCTTCGGACCGGCCCCCTCGACCGGCAGGGGTGTGGTGCGAGCCCGGTCGAGCCAGCGGTGGCCGTCGACGTCGACGTAGCAGCAGACGACCCGTACCGAGGGGGCTCCGAGGCGGGTGGAGATCTCGTCCTCGTCGATTTCCCTTTTGGTCAGCCGATCGAGGGCCAACAGGTCGTGCGGGGACTGGATGGCGGCGACGGCGGCGATACCTCGGGCCGCTTCGTCCTCCATGATGCGGGCGACGTCGTCGTCCGGTGGATCGATGCGGAACGTCTCGTCGTAGACCTTGTCCATCATCGGCTGCACGTCCACCGGGATCCTGACCGGCTCGGGATGGCGCCAGGTCAGCAGTTCGTATGTCCGTCTCAGCAGGGCACGGTTGTAGATCAGGGGCCAACGTTTCGGCAGGGTGAACTCGCCCACGCGGCGGGGCACGAGGACGACGAGTCGCGGGCCGCCGGAGGCCCAGGTGGGACGCTTGCCCGCGTCGTCGACCTGCGGGTGGCGATGGCAGCGGCCCGCGCGTTGCAGGAGCTGCGCGATCGGTGCCAGATCGCTGATCACCAGGTCGAAGTCGATGTCCAGCGACTGCTCCGCCACCTGCGTCGCGACAAGGATCGCGGCGCGGGGGCGCTGCCCGACGTCACGGCCGAACGCGGCCGTCACCCAGTCCGTGCGGACCTCCCGTTCGCGGGCGGGCATGCGGGCATGCAGCAACGCGACGACAGGCGCGTTCGCCGGATCGGCGTCGCGCGTGCACCAGGCGCGCAGCGCGGTGAACGTCTGCTGGGCCTCGGCGACCGTCGTGCAGACCACCATCGCAGTGCCCCCGTCGCGCAGGATCGGCGCCAGGAGGGTACGCAGCGCGTCGCGGCGATCGACACTGTCCGCCGCTGGACGTCCCTCACTCGGATCACCTTCCTCGTCCGCCGCGGCCAGCGGCACGTCGACCAGGTCGACCGCGAGCGCGCTTGGTTCCATCTCGAACGATCGCGTGGTGACCGTCGCGGTCGCCGCGTCGGCGTGGACCCAACCGGGATAGGCGATGTCGATCTGCCCGCGGTAGGGGCGGGCCCGCGCTCCGAGCAGGTAGGCGCGAACCAGCCGTTTCGCGACCTCCTCCGGGACCGTCGCCGACAGCAGGACCACCGGCACCCGCAGCACTCCCAGCCAGGTCAGCAACCTCGCCAGCAGGTACTGCATATAGGCGTCGTAGGCGTGCACCTCGTCAACGACCAGAACCTTGCCGGCCAGGCCCAGCATCCGCAGCATGTTGTGCCGCACGGGAAGTACCGTCAGCAACGCCTGATCGATCGTGCCCACCCCGCCCGGAGCCAGCAGGACCTTCTTCGCCCCCCGCAGCCAGGTCGTCGCAGCGGTTCGCGGGCCCTCCTCGCCCGGGCCGGACGTCCCTTCGCCGGTGAGGACCTCCCCGTTGTCCGGACCTGGGTCATAGGCGCGGTTGAGCCAGGCCATCGAGTGCAGGAGCGTGACCGCGGCGCTTGACGCCGGATCGGCGCACCGAGACAGATAAGCCTGCACCCGGCCGAACATCTGGTCCGCCGTCGCCATCGTCGGCAACGTGACCACCAGCCCCGCCGTCCCCGCCACCCGGCCCATCAACCGCGCCGCGTGCAACGCGGCCTCGGTCTTCCCCATACCCATCGGCGCCATCACCAGCAGCAGACCCGGCCCCGACAGCAACGGCGGCAGATGCTCCGCCACCAATCGCTGCAAGTCGTTCGGGGGATACGCGGGAAACTCCTCGGCGAACGAGCCCTCGCGCAGCACGAGCCGGCCAAGACCGGCATCGGCCACCAGCCCTATCGCTGCGGCCGCGCTGGCCGCCCGATGCGCCCGCAGCGCCGCGTGATCCGCCCAACGGACATCACGGCCTGCCTGTTCCTGCCGAGCCCGTATGAAGTCCTCTTGGCTGACAAGCCAATCCGCCAGGATCACCAGACCACAGACCACCGCCGCCGTCGGTGGCGGGACCTCCGCCGGCGCGGCCGGCGGCTCGAAGACCTTCTCGATCGCCGCCAGCACCACCCGCCGCTGGTCCACCCATTCAGGACCGCCCAGCTCAGAGCGGCGAAGCCGCAGATCCTCGTCCCGATCGTTGATCTCGTGGAAGCAGCCGTGATGCCCACCAAGCAGCTGCGCAACGCGCCCGGACGACGCGTCGTCCCTCAACCCACGGACATACCCCAGATCACCGAGAACCTGAGCGAGGAACTGCTGGGTGGCCAGGTCATGCCTGACCGAAGCCCGTTCGCCATCGGATGGATATCCGGTGAGGCCACCGAACGCTTTCCCGTCCTGCGCCTGAAAACTGGGAATGATCTTACCGATATCATGCAAAGCCGCCCAAAACGCCACCAGCCGGCCGGCCTCCACCACCGAACAGCCCAACCCCGACGCGACCGAACAGCGAACCGAGTCCGCCATCACCTCCCGCCACAAAACCTCAGCCATCGCTCCGGTATCCAGCAGATGCCATACCAGCGGATACGGTTTATCCAGCCCCCTCGACTTCCCCCACAACCATAAATCCACCCGATCCGACACGCCGCCGACCTCACCCGAACATCCCCCGAAGCTCATCGGGGCAGGCTAGCGTTAGCTCCCCAGCAACGCCCTACACGGTGCGACCAGCGCTCCCAACGACAGACGCACCGCAGGCCGAAGATTACAGAAGTGAGGCGTGATCCAGCCGAACCAAGATCAGTTCGTATCCGCAAGGATGAGGCATCCATGATGCAGACCCGCTCCGGTTCATCCGGTCCACCCACAGGAAATCACAACAAACGCCGGAATGCCTACGAAAGCCCAGGTCAGCAAGTGTCCTCCCCACGCCCGTGGGGGTGATCCGCCGCGATCCCGGCGCCGAGCTGCTGCGCCGCAGTCCTCCCCACGCCCGTGGGGGTGATCCGTACCTGGAGAACGCGGCCACCCCGAACCTGCTGTCCTCCCCACGCCCGTGGGGGTGATCCGGGTTCGTCTGTCGCCGGGGACGGCGTGACCGAGTCCTCCCCACGCCCGTGGGGGTGATCCGCCGACCACGACGTGCTGGGTGTCGGAACCGGTGTCCTCCCCACGCCCGTGGGGGTGATCTGTCAGACATCCACTGACGTCAGGGGTGTAGGGCAGTCCTCGGTCCTCATGATTCCACGAGGGAGCGTAACCAAACCGGGGATCGGGCTCGGCCCCCATGCCGCCGCCCGGGATAGCAGGGGCCGGCCGCCGCGTGCTACGCGCGGACGAGCAGGCTTACCGGGAAGTCGCGTAGCAGCCGGAGCACGTAGGCGGTGCCGCCGTCGTGTTTGCGGCCGGTGAGCACGTCCGTCCAGCGTCCCTCGGGTAGGGGGATGGTGGTGTCCCGCCAGCCGCCGCCGCGGCGCAGGCCGAGGACGAGGCGGGGCACCACGGTGACGACGGACTCGGACCGGCTGAAGGCGACGACGTTCTCCGCGGCCGAGCCGGAGGCCCACAGCGGCCGGTAGATCGCGTCCGCCCCGAACCATTCGGGATGGTCGCGGCGGGTTCGTAGCGCCCGGGCGACGACGAGCAGCTTCGCCGCGCCGGAGTCGTCGAGGGTCGGCGGGCGACGCGGCGTACCGGTCTCGGCGGTCGACTCCACACCGATCTCGGCGAGCAGCTTGGTGCGATCACCGTAGTTGACCGCCCGCCGGTTGTCCGGATCGACGAGGGAGAGATCCCACAGCTCCTGGCCCTGGTACACATCCGCTATCCCGGGCATGGTCAGCTGGAGCAGCTTCTGGGCCAGCGAGTTCTGCCGGCCCAGCTCCAGCAGCGTGGCGACGTACCGCTCCAGGATGCCGACGAACTCGTCGTCCTCCAGCACCGACTCGATGTAGTTCGTCAGGGCCGCCTCGTAGCCGGGGTCCTGGTCGGTCCAGCTCGTGTGGGTCTTCGCCTCCCGGACGGCCTTGAGCATGTACCGCGTGGCCCGGTCGGCGGGCAGCGGCCAGGCGCCGACCAGGGTCTGCAGCAGGAAGTAGACGGTGGCCCGGTCGGGCCAGCCCTGCTCGGTGTCGCGGTGGCGTTCCCCGAGCCGCACGAGCCGGCCGGCCACCTCGGCCCAGCCGCGGGGATCCTCGGACAGCACCGCGAGCCGGGCCCGCACATCCTCCGACCGCTTGGTGTCGTGCGTCGACAGGGTGGTCATCGTCAGTGGCCAGTTTCGCTGGACCGACAGGTTCGCCTCGTGGAACTCGGTGACGGCGCTGCGCGGGTGCCCGGTCGTGAACGCCGGGAAGCGGCCGGGGTTGCCGCCGACCTCGTTCAGCGCCAGCAGCCGGGCATACCGGTAGAAGGCGGTGTCCTCGATGCCCTTGGCCATCACCGGCCCGCAGGTCTGCTGGAAGCGGACGACGAACTCGGCCGGCCCGCCCAGCGCCAGGTCCTCGATGAGGTCGACCTCGGTCGCCCGGCCCGGCAGGTGGGACCGGGCCTGCTCGCAGGCGCGGACCACATGCCCGCGGGCCTCCAGGCTCGGCGTGCCGTCCGGGCGGAGGTAGGCCCGGTAGACGTCGAAGGCGGCGAGGACCTCGCACATCGCCTCGTGCAGACCGGTTCGGGTGAGGTCGGCCCGGGCCTCCCGGGCCTCCCCGAGCGCGAGGCTCGTCAGCCGGTCCACCTCGGGCTGGAGCACGCCCGCGAGGACGTCGAGCTTGGCGGCCCGCGCCTCGGCCTCGTAGTCGGGGTCCGCGCGGGTGATCTCGCCGTAGAGCACCGCGAGGGGATGACCCGCCATCGGGTCGAGAAACAGCCGGGTCAGCCGGCCGATCCCCTCGTAGCCGGTGGTGCCGTCGCAGGCCCAGGTGTCCGGCAGCGCCTCGTCATCCTCCAGGATCTTCTCGACGACGGTCCACACCCCGCCGGTGGCCTCCGACAGCCGGCGCAGGTAGTCCTCCGGGTCCGCGAGCCCATCCGGATGGTCGATGCGCAGCCCGTCGAAGGTCCCCGCGCGGATCTGTTCGATGAGAAGCCGGTGCGTGGCGGCGAACACGTCCGGGTCCTCCTGGCGCAGCGCCGCCAGGGTCGTGATATCGAAGAACCGCCGGTAGTTCAGCTCGGTCGCGGCGACCCGCCACCAGCACAGCCGGTAGAACTGCGCGTCGAGGGTCGCGGCGACGTCGTCGGGGTCGGCGGTGCCCGCGGCGACGGGCAGCACGTGGTCGTAGTAGACGACGACCCACTCGCCGTCCTCGTCCTGTTCGACGGAGATCTCCCCGGCCGCCAGGCAGTCGGCGAGCCCGGCGCCCAGGATCGGCACCAGCACCCGGCCGGGGTTGTCGGGGGAGGCCCAGTCGATGTCGAACCAGCTGGCGTAGGGGGATTCGGGTCCCTCGCGCAGCACCGACCACCAAGCCGCGTTCGTCGTTTCCGGGGCGATCGCCATGTGGTTGGGGACGACGTCGACGATCAGGCCGAGTCCCGCCTTGCGGCACGCGGCGACGAGCCGGCGCAGCCCGCCGGTCCCCCCCAGCTCGGGATTGATCTGCCCGTGCTCGACGACGTCGTAGCCGTGGGCCGAGCCGGGCGCGGCCTCCAGCACGGGCGAGAGGTACAGGTGGGAGACGCCGAGCGTGGCCAGGTAGGGGACGACGACCGCCGCGTCGGTGAGGGAGAAGTCCAGGTTGAGCTGGAGCCGGTAGGTGGCGGTCGGTACCACCCGGTCGGCGCCGTACCCCCCGCCGGGATGCGCCGGGTCAGCTGACACGGCGCAGCACGACGGTCGAGCGGGCGTCGAGTTCGATGGGATCGCCGGCCTTCACGGCCCTTCCCATGCTCGCGGGATCGAGGGCCGAGTGGAGCAGCGCGGTGTCGCTGAGCCGGGCGTCGACCTCGGCCGTCGACGGGCGGGTGTCGACGACGATCTCCCACGACCTGCCGAAACTGGTCGCCGGCGTCTGGAACCCGACCGGTTCGTGGTGGGCGTTGAAGAACAGCAGGAACGAGTCATCGATGATGGCCTGGCCCAGCGCGTCGGGGTCCGGTATCCCCTCACCGTTGAGGTAGACGCCGAGTGATCGCGCCGTCCCGGACTCCCAGTCGCTGTCGGACATCTCCGTGCCGTCCGGGCGAAGCCAGGCGATGTCCTTGACGGCGGGGTCGTCCTTGGCGGCGGGGTCGTCGCCGGAGCGCCCGCCGCTGCCATCCGCGTCCTGGCCGCCCGCCTGCCCGCCGGTGGCCGCCTCGGCCGCGCCGGTGATCGCCTCGTCCGCGCCGTGCGTCGTGCCGCCCTGCCCGCGCAGCGACTTGCCCTGGAAGAACCGGCGGCGGCGGAAGATCGGATGATCATGGCGCAGCCTTGACAGCAGGCCGGTGAACTCGATCAGGTCGGCGTTGCGCTCGGCGTCCGACCAGTCCAGCCAGGAGATCGGGTTGTCCTGGCAGTACGCGTTGTTGTTGCCCTGCTGGGTGCGTCCCATCTCGTCTCCGGCGACCAGCATCGGCACCCCCTGGGACAGCAACAGCGTCGTCAGCAGGTTACGGGTCTGCGCGGCGCGCAGGGACAGGACAGTCGGGTCGTCGGTGGGCCCTTCGACTCCGCAGTTCCACGACCGGTTGTCGTCGGAGCCGTCCCGGTTGTCCTCGCCGTTGGCCTCGTTGTGTTTTTCGTTGTAGGAGACCAGGTCGTGCAGGGTGAACCCGTCGTGTGCGGTGATGAAGTTGATCGACGCCCACGGCCGGCGCCCGCTGTTCTCGTACAGGTCGCTCGATCCGGTCAGCCGGGAGGCGAACTCGGCGATCCCGTGGTCCTGCCCGCGCCAGAAGTCACGGACAGTGTCGCGGTACTTGCCATTCCACTCGGTCCACAGCGGGGGGAAGTTCCCCACCTGGTAACCGCCCTCGCCGAGGTCCCACGGTTCCGCGATCAGCTTGACCTGGGAGACCACCGGATCCTGCTGGACGAGGTCGAAGAACGATGACAGCCGGTCGACGTCGTAGAACTCCCGGGCCAGGGTCGCCGCGAGATCGAACCGGAACCCGTCGACGTGCATGTCGGTGACCCAGTAACGCAGCGAGTCCATGATCAGTTGTAGCACGTGCGGGTGTCGTACCCGCAGGCTGTTGCCGGTGCCCGTGTAGTCCATGTAGTACTGGGGTCGGTTGTCCACGAGCCGGTAGTAGGCGCTGTTGTCGATGCCGCGGAAGCACAGCATCGGACCCATGTGGTTGCCCTCGGCGGTGTGGTTGTAGACGACGTCGAGGATCACCTCGATCCCGGCCTCGTGCAGGTTCTTGACCATTCCCTTGAACTCCTGCACCTGGCGGCCGTGGCCGCCGGAGGCGGAGTAGCCGCTGTGCGGCGCCAGGAACGCGATGGAGTTGTAGCCCCAGTAGTTGCGCAGCCCGCGGCTGACCAGATGCTCGTCATGGACGAACTGGTGCACCGGCAGCAGCTCGATCGCGGTCACGCCGAGCTTGCGATAATGGTCGATCATCACCGGGTGGGCGACTCCCGCGTAGGTCCCGCGGTACTCCTCCGGCAGGCCGGGATGGTTCTTGGTCAGCCCCCGGACATGCGCCTCGTAGATCACCGACTCGTTGTAGGGCCGGCGTGGCGGGCGGTCCCCGTTCCAGTCGAAGAACGGGCTGATTACCACCGACTTCATCATGTGGGGGCCGGAGTCGGCATCGTTGACGCTGTCGGGGTCGCCGAAGGTGTAGGGGAACACCGCCTGGTCCCAGGCGACCTCCCCGTCGACCGCCTTCGCGTACGGGTCGAGGAGGAGCTTGGTGGGGTTGCAGCGCAGCCCTCGGGCGGGGTCGTAGGACCCGTGGACCCGATAGCCGTAGCGTTGGCCCGGTCCCACGGTGGGAAGGTAGGCGTGCCAGACGAAGGCGTCCCGTTCCCGCAGGTCGATCCGCTCCTCGTTGCCCGCGTCGTCGAACAGGCACAGCTGGACCCGGTCGGCGACCTCGGAGAAGATCGCGAAATTCGTGCCCGATCCGTCGTACGTAGCGCCCAGGGGATAGGGGCTGCCGGGCCATACCTGTGACATACGACCGAAGCCTACGGGCCGAACGGTATTCGCGGGCCGAGGCCGCTTCATTCCTGGTTTGCGGCGCCTGCGATCTTTGAAGATCCTTTGATCGCCCACTGAACTGGGCAGTCTATCATGGAGTCATGTCCGACGAGACGATCTGGATCGTCATCGCCGGCGCCTTGGTCGTCGGCGAACTGCTGACGCTGGACCTGACGCTGGCGATGTTCGCGCTGGCCGCGCTCATTGGGGCCGGTGCCGCGCTGCTCGGCGTCGATCTGGTCTGGCAGATCGTCGCCTTCGTGGTCGCGGCGGGTGGATTCGGGCTGGGACTGCGCCCGGTGGCGAAGCGTCAGCTGCAACGTACGCCGCCCCTGCTCACGGGTACCGACGCGCTCGTCGGAGAGCGCGCGATGGTGGTGGAGCGGGTCGACGGCGACGGGGGTCGCGTGAAGGTCAAGGGAGAGATCTGGTCGGCCCGGTCCTACCCCACCACCACCGTGCTCGAGGCCGGCAGCGAGGCGCGGGTGCTGCGCATCGATGGTGCCACTGCCATCGTCCACAGTTTCGAGCTCTGACGACCGGGGCCCCGGCGCCCCCGGCGATGCCAGTGGATGTGACAGCGCCGACATCGGGACGGTCGGCCTTCAACCGGCCGGCATCGGGACGGCCGGCATAGGGACGGCCGGCATCGAGGGGGCTGAAAGTGAGGGGTACGCCATGGCAGGAGTGATCGCCGCCGCGGTGATCGCGGCGGTCCTACTGATTTTTCTGGTCCGGGCGGTGCGCATCGTGCCGCAGGCGCGCGCGATGGTCATCGAACGGCTGGGCCGGTATCACCGCACGCTGACGCCGGGCCTCGCGATCCTGGTCCCAGTTGTCGACCGGGTCCGTGACCGCATCGACCTCCGGGAGCAGGTGGTCAGCTTCCCGCCGCAGCCGGTGATCACCGAGGACAACCTGGTGGTCGGGATCGACACGGTGATCTACTTCCAGGTCACTGACCCACGGGCGGCGACCTACGAGATCGCGGACGTGATCCGGGCGATCGAGCAGCTGACCGTCACCACGCTGCGCAACGTGATCGGTGGGATGAACCTGGAGGCGACCCTCACCTCGCGGGACCAGATCAACGGGCAGCTGCGCGGCGTGCTCGACGAGGCCACCGGAAGGTGGGGAATCCGGGTCAACCGGGTGGAGCTCAAGGCCATCGATCCGCCGAAGTCCATCCAGGACTCGATGGAGAAGCAGATGCGGGCCGAGCGGGACCGCCGGGCCGCGATCCTGACCGCGGAAGGCGTCAAGCAGAGCGAGATCCTGCGGGCCGAGGGGGAGAAGCAGGCCGCGATCCTGCGGGCCGAGGGGGAGCGGGAGGCGCAGATCCTCACCGCCCAGGGCGAGGCCCAGGCGATCGACACCGTCTTCCGGGCGATCCACGAGGGTAACGCGGACCAGAAACTGCTAGCCTACCAGTACCTGCAGACGTTGCCGCGGATCGCCCAGGGGCAGGCGAGCAAGTTGTGGATCGTGCCCAGCGAGCTGACCACCGCCCTCGGTGGCCTCGGCGGCCTGTTCGGCGGTGCGGACCAGGCGGACAAGACTGTCGGGGCCCGTCCCGCGCCCGCCGAGGGCCCGTCCGCGGGACCTCCGTCGACCGGTTCGTAACCCCGGGTCTCCCGGCCTGGCGGCTCATCGGTCCTGTGCCCGTCGGCCCGTCGGCCGCCGTCGCCTGATCTTTTCGGGTGACCTGTCTCCTTGGGCGACCCGCCTCCTCGGGTGACCTGCCCGATCGGCCCATCCCGAGCCCGTCACCAATGGTTGGTGCGGACAAAACTTCCCGCCATTTAGTGATACTTCAGGAGGAGGTAGGGCTAGTCCGCTGAGCCGGACCATGGGACGATTCACCCAGCCAAACGGGGGCGGGTCGACGGGCGCAGGGGAAGGCGTTCCTCGTCGACGGAGGTCCCGCGTGGTCGCAATGTCCCCGACAGCTCGTGAGCTGTCATCCGGCTCGTCGTCCTTCGCCGTGCCGGGCAAGCTGGCGGTTCTCGCCTGTCCGCCGGCGCTGTGCCCGCACCTGGAGTTCGCCGTGTCCGGCGTTCTGTCGTCGCCACTGTCGTTGACCTGGACGGCGCAGCCCGGTATGCCCGGATTCCTCTTCGCCGGGCTGGAGTGGCGGGCGTCGCCTGGTACCGCGGGGCGGGTGGCTGGCGCGCTGCGCCGGCTCGGGCACGTCACGTTCGAGACCGTCGAGGGACCCTCACCGGGGTGTGACGCCGAGCGGTACTCCTACACCCCCGATCTGGGGCTGCACCGCGCCGCGATCGCCGCGAACGGGGACGTCGTCGTGGGGGAGGCGGCGCTGCGGGCTCTGCTGGAACGGGGGGAGGCCCGGGAGGCGCTCTCCCGGGGCCTGCACCGGCTGCTCGGAACCGCCTGGGACGACGTGCTCGAACCACTGCGCCGGGGCGCTCACGGTGCCCCGATCACCTGGCTGCGCCGGACCGGGTAGCCGGGTGGGGCAGCCAGGTGACCGGGTACCGGCAGTGCCGACCGGCTGCCGCGGGAGAGCTGCTGGACGTCGGCCGGGCGGGCCGGCGGGGTGGACGAGGCTCCTGGGCTGCGGAAGATCAGGGCGGCAGCGTCGTCGGTCAAGATCAGGGGATTCTCCGGGGCGTCTGGGGGCCGAGGGTGTGGTGAAGCCCACATCGGGGTAGCGCGGGTCTGACGGGCACATACCCCGGCGGTCGTGCGTTGTGGGTTGCGCACGACTACGCACAACTTCTCTGGGAGTTACTTCAGTGGCCACCGATTACGACACCCCTCGTACAGCTGACATCGAGGACGCCTCGGAGCAGAGCCTCGAGGCCCTCAAAGCTCGGCGGGCGGACGCGGCGGCTGATCTCGGTGACGACGTTGACCCGTTCGAAACCGAGCTCGGCCTGCCCGGCGCCGACTTGTCTGGCGAGGAACTGAACGTCCGTGTGCTGCCGCGTCAGGCTGACGAGTTCACCTGCACGCAGTGCTACCTGGTGCATCACCGCAGCCAGCTCGTGGACGAGCGACGGATGATCTGCCGGGACTGCGCGGCCTGACCGACCGCGTGGTCTGATCGGCTCTCGATCAGTCTCCACCGCCGATGACAGCTGCCGATGACAGCTCCACGATCAGTTCGGGCTCGACCGCTACCGGCGGTTCGGGCTCGTCTGGCCCGGCCCGGCTCCTCAGCAGACCAGAACGCCGGCGTCCCGCATGCGCGCCACGGCTCGCTCCTCGTCGCCCGGACGCAGGTTGACGAACCTGGTGAGGTCGAGTGGCAGCAGCACCTTCAGGCCCCGCAGCCGAGCGTCCAGCGCGCTCTCCTGGACGCAGTAGTCGCCGGCCAGCCCGACGACCACCACCGTCGACACGCCCAACTGCGCCAGCCGTTCACCGAGCACCGTTGTGGCTCGCCTCCCCGATGCCGGGTCACGTACCGAGAAGGCCGAGTAGCCGTCGCTGCCGTCGACCCCCTTGCGGATCACCTCACCCTTGACGATCAGGTCGGGATGGAACTGGGCGCCGGGGGTATCCCCGACGCAGTGCGGCGGCCAGATCCCGCCGCCGGTGACGAAGTGCGGGGTCTCGTGCGGGTGCCAGTCCTGGCTGTAGAAGACCGGGGAGCCGGCGGTCACCGCCGCGGCGATCTCCGCATTGATCCCGGCGATGATCTGCTCACCACCGGCCACGTAGAGGCTGCCGGCCGGATCGGCGAAGTCGTTCTGCACGTCCACGATCAGCAGAGCGGTCCCCGGCCCGTAACGCTGACTCATCGTCGTGTCCCCTCCGTCGCGCTCCGCCCTCGCGTCGCGGTGTACCCACCTCTCCCGGTGTACCAGTCTGTTCTGTCCCGGTGTACCCGTCCGTTCGGTATGACCACACTGTCGCATCTCGACACGCCCGCGTCGATATCCCTGATCATGATGGTGTGTCGGCTTAGGTTCGCAGGATGCGTAGCCGAGACTACGGGCCGGACGTCCTGGCTCCCCCCGCCCGTCCGCGCCAGGCGCGTCCGCCGGAGGTCGAGCTCGAGCGTGACCTCGTGGTCGAGGACGTGGCCACCGGGTTCTGCGGGGCCGTGGTGGGCAGCGAGAACGGTGGGGTGACGCTGGAGGACCGTCACGGCATCCGGAGGGTCTTCCCCCTGGAACCCGGCGCCTTCCTGATCGAGGGCGCGCGGGTAACCCTCGTGCGTCCTCGCCGCGGGACCCCGGCCCCCGCGGCGCGCACCGCGTCCGGGTCCGTCGCGGTGCCCCGCCGCCGGGCCAGGGTCGCGCGGGCGAGCCGTATCTACGTGGAGGGTCTGCACGACGCGGCCTTGGTCGAGCGGGTCTGGGGCGACGACCTGCGCATCGAGGGGGTGGTGGTGGAGAGCTTGGACGGGGTCGACGACCTGCCGTCGGTGGTCGCGGGGTTCCGCCCGGGGCCCGGCCGCCGGCTCGGCGTGTTGGTGGACCATCTCGTCCCGGGGTCGAAGGAGAGCCGGATCGCCGCCTCCGTTGCCGGTGACCACGTCCTGGTGACCGGTCATCCCTACATCGACATCTGGCAGGCGGTGAAGCCGGCGTCGGTCGGCATTCCCCGCTGGCCCGAGATTCCCCGCGGCCAGCCCTGGAAGGAAGGGGTCTGTCAGGCCCTCGGTGTGGAGGACCCGGCGCAGATGTGGCGCCGGATCCTGGCCTCGGTGGACAGCTACACCGACCTTGAGGTGGGCCTGCTCGGCGCGGTGGAACGACTGATCGACTTCGTCGCCGGCTGACGGCCGGGCCCGGGCGGCCCCCCCGTACGCGCGCCGCGCAGCCGACCGCGTACGGTCACTTCGGCGGGGACGGGCCCCCTCCGTAGGCGGGAGACACCGAATGCCGGCACGGATCAGACCATCGATCCTGCTTCGGATCGTCGGTGCGGCCGGCGTGACCCTGGTCGTCGTGGCCTTGGTCGCCGGGGTGGCTCTGCAGCTCGTGGGGGGCGGGCCCGCGGGGCCGGGCGCACCCGGCCCGGCCCGGCCCGGCGTGGACGGGACCTCACCAACCGCCCTGTCCGGCCGGAAGGTCGTCCTCGACCCCGGGCACAACGGAGGAAACGGCGCCGCCGCGGCGTCGATCAACCGGCGGGTCCCGGCCGGCGGTTTCGACAAGGAATGCGACACCGTCGGCGCCGAGACCGACAGCGGTTACCCGGAGCACGCCTTCACCTTCGACGTCGCGGGGCGGGCGGCGGCCATTCTGCGCTCCCGGGGCGCGAGCGTGATCCTGACGCGCGACAACGACTCCGGGGTGGGCCCGTGCATCGACGAGCGGGCCCGCATCGGCAACCGGGTCTCGGCCGGCGCGGTGGTGTCGATACATGCCGACGGGGGACCGGCGGACGGACGCGGCTTTCATGTCATCGCGCCCGCGCTCAGCCCGGACCGGGCCAACGCACCGATCCTCGCCCCGTCGGCGCGTCTCGCGGCGATGGTGCGATCCGCCTTCGGCCGGGCCACCGGGCAGCCATTGGTGGACTACCTGGGCGAGGATGGTATGACGATCCGCTCCGATCTCGGTGGGCTCAACCTCTCGCGGGTGCCGAAGATCTTCCTGGAGTGCGGCAACATGCGCAACCGCACCGATGCGGCCGAGCTTGCCGACCCGGCCTGGCGGGCCCGGGCGGCGGCGGGCCTCGCGGACGGGATCACGTTGTTCCTGCTGGGGGACGAGGCGTCCTCGCCCGGCCCGGGCTGACCCGGCTTCGTCCGGTGATGGGCGTGACGGCGGCCGGGGCACGTTGTCGGATTTCCGGGCGCCCACCGCCCACCGGCCGTCGCACACGCAGAGGGCCACCCGTGACGGGTGGCCCTCATAGGAGGGCGAGAATGTGTCTCGCGGTGGGCGATACTGGGATTGAACCAGTGACCTCTACCGTGTCAAGGTAGCGCTCTCCCACTGAGCTAATCGCCCGCGAAAGGATCAGAGGCGGAGGCGGGAATCGAACCCGCGTACAGGGCTTTGCAGGCCCTTGCCTAAACCACTCGGCCACTCCGCCGTGGGAGGCCGCTGGGGACGGACCTCAAGCCTCTCTGCTCCCGAGCGGACGACGGGATTCGAACCCGCGACCCTCACCTTGGCAAGGTGATGCTCTACCAACTGAGCCACGTCCGCGCTGCTCCGCCCTTCTCGGCGGTGCAGGTAGCACTCTAGCGGACGATCGGGCCAGACGTCGAACCGTCCGGCGGGCGTCGCTGAGATGTTGCGTTGAGTCAAGGTTCTCCGGATGAACGCCGGCTTTCGCCCACGGCACGTCCATGCGGCCGGCCGGCCGTCGAGGGGCTGGTCCATGCCCTGGGCGGCGGGTCACCTCGGGCGGCGGTAGCGTGATCGGAATGAGCGAGACGAACGTGGCGGCTCGGGAGGCGAGCCCCCTCGGGTGTGTGGAACCGGCACCCCCGTGGGATGTCTCCTCGTTCCTGCTCGCCGGCGGCCGGTTCGCGACCGAGGTCGTGGAGATCAGTGATGACGCCGCGGTGTTGGATCGAGATGGCTTCTGGGCGGTTGTCGTCGACTTCGAGAGGGCCGTCCGTTGCATCCGGTTCGCCGACGTGCGGCCGGCGCCTCCCGGTGGTGCCGCGGCGCTGCGGCGTGGCCCCTGGCTCGGACCGCCGCGAGCCGCATGGACGACAACCATGAACCGGGCGGCCTACCTCGACGGGGTTGTGGCGATCCGTGAGCGCATTGCGGCGGGAGAGGTCTACCAGGTCAATCTCTGCCGATTGCTGTCGGCACCCCTGCCTGCGCCCGCGGCGGAACGCGCGGGGGGTCTCGGTGCCGGTGCTGTCGGTGTCGATCTCGGTGCCCTGGCGGCTGTCGTAGCCGCCGGCAATCCCGCGCCGTACGCGGTCGTCCTGGATGTGCCGGAGGCCGGGGTGCGCATCGTCGGCGCCTCTCCGGAGCTGTTCCTCTCCCGCCAGGGCGACGTCGTGAGTTCCAGGCCCATCAAGGGAACCGGTCGGACGGCGGCGGATCTGCGGGAGAAGGACGTCGCCGAGAACATCATGATTGTCGATCTTGTTCGCAACGATCTTGGTCGGGTCGCCCGCCCGGGAAGTGTGACGGTGCCTTCGCTCTGCGCAGTGGAGGAACACCCCGGTCTCGTGCACCTCGTCTCGACTGTCCGGGCCCGGCTGCGGCCGGGGGTGGGCTGGCAGGACCTTCTGGCGGCGGCCTGCCCACCCGGTTCCGTCTCCGGCGCCCCGAAGTCGAGCGCGCTGCGGATCATCCGAGAACTGGAACCGGCCTCTCGGGGCCACTACTGCGGAGGGATCGGCTGGGTGGATGCCGACCGGAACGTGGGTTGGCTGTCTGTTGGCATTCGTACGTTCTGGATCGAGGACGACCGGATCTGGTTCGGTACCGGCGCTGGTATCACGTGGGGGAGTGATCCGGACTCGGAGTGGCGCGAGACCGAGCTGAAGGCCGACCGGCTGGTGGGGCTGGCGAGCCGATCGGACGATAGGCCGGGCGCCGGCGGTGGGCCGAGGACAAAAGAACCCGCCTGGCGGCGCTAGCCTGGCCAGGCGGGCGGGTGCTCTGTGTGTGACTGGGTGGAAGCTGCCTCGGATGCAGGTGGGGAAGGGTCTCCCCCGGTCGCAAAATGCCCACACCGGCTTGCCGGGATCGGGCAGCGGTCCCGACCCCGGTGAGATCACCGCTCGGGGCCACCCCAGATGAGGAGGGCGAGTTCGGCATCAAGATCGATGATGTCGCTCTCTCCGCCGAGGGGGACGGCTGAATACGTCCGCCGCAGGAAGGCCAGCACCTCGGACCGCGGCATCTCGAACAGTGCATGCCCGGACGGGCTGGACAGGGACAGGCAGACGATCCGTCCCCCGGACTGGGCGGCAGGCCACACCTGCACGTCGCCATCCCCGGCGGGTCGGCGCACACCGTCGCTGAGGAGCTGGCGCGCGAACGTCCACTCCACGACCTCGTCCGCACCGGTGCGGAAGCCGATGCTGATCGCGTACGGATCGGCAGGCTCGTACCGGACGGTGGCGGCGACCGGCACGGGCGCCGCCCCGGGGACGACAAGGCGGAGGGCGAGTTCTGCGGTGATTGAATCGTGACGAATAGTCATCGGGCGGCCTCTCATGGTGCGATGGTGCGGGCGAGCACCCGTGTAACGGGATAGTTCCCTCTCCGAGTCCCGTTGGAAACAAGATTATGCCAAGACAACATCCGTTACGGTAGTTCGGGCGAGTTGCCTGGCCCGGAAGGGTGAACCTGTCTCGAGTGATCATGGTTCGGCCGGCTATCGGACGGATCTTCTACTTGAATCTCATAGATGATTACCGTCCGTAGTATCCGAACGTCCCTCGAGTGTCAGGCCATCCCGCCAAGGCCGTTCCCCCTTAAGTCTTCCCCGTCGGGACCCTTCTCAACCACGGCCAGTCGCGGCGAACCTGACCCAGTCCGGCCACCGGGCAGGACGGCGGACATCGCCCCATCCGTCCGTCGACCCCCCGCCGTCGGCCCCCTTCGCCGGTCCGTATCCTCGGCGTGTACGGTGGTCCCACCGGCAAGGGCGTATAGCTCAGTGGTAGAGCGCTGCCTTCACACGGCAGAGGTCCGTGGTTCGAAACCACGTACGCCCACGCGATTGGGCTTGCCATGCTCCGCTCCCGGGTCGGGAGCTTGCTCTGCTCCCGCGGGACATCTGCCCCGTGGATGATCTTCGTGCCCCCCGCGATGCGGCGTTTTTCCTGGTCAGGGCGGGTCCGTCGGTGCCTGGGAGGGGCTACCCCAAACGGGTGGTGCGGCTTGGCGGTGTCCTCTCCCGCCGGTGGGACTCGGCGCGTTTCCCCCGGTAGGAGGCCGTCCCGGTCCCGCCCGAGACCTGCCCGGGGCTGCCCCCGACCTCCGCGGCGTGCTGCGCCTCGAAGGGTGGTCGGAGCTGTCCGCTGCCGGTGGGGCGCCTGCCCCGGGGAGCGGTGCGAAATCTCCCCGATTGGCCGGTTTCTGGGTGTCTGGGCCGCGACGTCGTGGGCTGGCGACGAATCAACATCTACCCCCACTTTGGTGGGGACACCACCGATGGAGGCGGATCCCGGAGGGGGTCCCGGCCGGTGCTCCAGCCCGGGAGACAGCCCGGCAGACAGTGTGGGCGACGAGCACGTCGATACCTCGACCCGGGGTCGGCTCCGAGCCTCGTTCTTTACGGAAAGTGACGTCCGAGTCCGCGTCGCCGGGCCCCCGGGCGCATCGCGCGAGCCGCCGCCGCGATGCATCGCGGTCCTTGGGAGCGGGCCTGTCCACCTTTCGGGCGCATGCTGTTGATTCGTGGTGCCCGTGGAGCTCCGCGTGCTGGAGATGGTCGACGCCGTGCGTCGCCGTGGAACGATTCCGGTGGCCGTTGGTATACCGGTTGGTCCATGGTGGATCGGCATCGTTGTGCGTCCCGCCCCTTTCCGCAGGTCACTGGTTTGCGAGTGGGGTTCACGCCAGGTCCGATTGGCGTTTTCCCATGAAGGTGCCGCCGACGCTGTACAGATCGGCTTAACGTCCGCTAAGCTGGCCGGGCAGGGCGTAACGGGCTCGGGTTGTCGCAAGGTTGTCGCGATGGCTTCTCGCGGGGTTGCGCCGGGAGGGCTCCTCCCGGTCGCGGACCCTTCGTGTGCATCATCCTCGCGTCAGATCCAGGGCGCCGTGGTTCGAAACCGATTACGTCACTTGAGGGGGACTGGCGGCGACCCCCCCACGCCGTCAGTCTCCCTCTTCATGCGCCGGACCGCACCCGCACGCGAGCCTCCTCGCGTACCGCGGGCGTCTCTCGTCGCTCAGATCCTGATAAATTGACGAGACGATATTGCTCCCCCCCGGGGAGCTCGTCCCGGGGAGGCGGCGCCCTTGCTGATGGCCGAGCAGGTTCCGGTGCCCATGGCTCGCTCGATGGGCGCTGCCTGCGTGTTCACTCGGCTCAGCCGGGGCGGCGTCGTGGCGGCCGCCCAGTGACGGCCGAGGTCTCACCCGAGGGGGTTCCCCTGGAGGAGCAGGCCGGGGTCGGCGGTCCGGATGCTTTCCAGCGGCTCTACACCCCGCACCGCATGGCCTATATCAGGGGCGAGGGCCGCTCCCGTGACGATGAATGCCCATTCTGCTCCATTGTCGGGATGTCCGACGAGGACGGCCTCGTGGTTGCTCGGGGTAAAAGCGTCTACGCGGTCCTCAATCTGTACCCCTATAATGCCGGTCACCTTCTCGTTGTGCCCTATCGCCACATCGCGGACTACGCCGACATGGACCCCGAAGAGATCGTCGAGATGGCATTCTTCGTTCAGCACGCGCTCCGTGCGCTGCGGGCCGCCAGCGGGGCCCACGGTTTCAACACCGGCATGAACCTGGGGGATGTCGCCGGCGCCGGGATCGCCTCGCACGTGCATCAGCACGTGGTGCCGCGGTGGGGCGGTGACACGAACTTCATGCCCGTGGTGGGCGCGACCAGGGTGCTCCCCGCCCTGCTCGGGCAGACCAGGGAGATGCTCGCCCAGGCCTGGGCGCAGACCGCGCCCGACGAGCAGGGCGGGTAGCGCCGGGCCCGACGAGCAGGGCGGGTAGCGCCGGGCCCGGTGGAGGCCGCAGCCGGGTCGGGGCGCTCCCGTCGGGGCTGCCCGCCGCACCGGGTCCCGCCCGGCGCCGGGCCCGATGCGGCGGGTGTGCGGTCACGGATGTCTCCCGCCGGCAATCCTCCCTGAGCCGGGCCGAAGGTTGCCGGTCGTCCGTCTTTCCCGCTTTATGTCGGATTCATGCTTTATGACGATTTTTTCGCTTCCGCCGACAGGGCATCCCCAAGCTGTGGTGGCATCGGCTCGTAGCCGCGATGGTCCCGCGTGAAGCTACCCGTGCCGTGGCTCAAGGACCGTAGTTCAATCGCATATCGGGTCATTTCGCTCGCAGGGACCTCTGCGTGAACGACCGTCCGGGGGGTGGCCCCGGGCCCGCCCGGGACGGGTTCCATCCCGACGACCCGTCCTCGGCGAGTGGACAGGTCGCCCATCACGGCCCCGACGTACTCGTCGGGTACCAGGACGCCGACGGCCAGGATCGGCTCGAGCACGACGACGCCGGCGGCCCGGGCCGCGTCCTTGAGCGCCAGTGCGCCGGCGATCTGAAAGGCCATGTCCGAGGAGTCGACGCTGTGCGCCTTGCCGTCGACGAGGCGGACCCGTAGATCAACCATGGGATGGCCGGTGCGGACGCCCTGCGCCATCTGCGCCCGGACGCCCTTCTCCACCGAGGGGATGAAGGCCCGGGGAACCGCGCCGCCGACCACCTCATCGACGAACTCGAAGCCCCCACCCGCCGGGAGCGGTTCGACCTCGATCTGGCATACCGCGAACTGGCCGTGCCCACCGGACTGCTTGACCTGACGGCCGAGTCCGCGCGCCGGGGCACGCAGCGTCTCCCGGAGCGGGATCCGGGGCGCGGTCCGGTCCACCGCGGCGCCGTAGCGCTGGGCGAGCCGTTCCAGGACCGCGTCGCTGTGGGCCTCGCCCATGCACCACAGGACGAGTTGGGCGGTCTCGGGGTCCTGCTCGATCCGTAGCGTCGGGTCCTCCACGGCCAGCCGGCCGAGTGCGGTCGACAGCCTGTCCTCGTCCGCGCGGCTGCGGGCCCTGATCGCGATAGGGAGCTGCGGTTCGGGCATCGACCATGCGGGCAGGTAGCGCGGGTCGTCGCGATCGGAGAGGGTGTCGCCGGTCTCGGCGGTGCTGAGCTTCGTCACCACGCAGATGCCGCCGGCCGGGCACTCGCCCACCGTCTGCAGAACCGAGCCGTACGGCCGGGAGAGCGCCCCGACCTGCTCGTCGTCGTCGTGGTCGGCGTGCCCGGCCGCGGCTCTGCCGTGCCCGCTGACGTGCACCGCATCGTCGGGATGCAGCGTGCCGGAGAACACCCGGACCACTGACATCCGGCCCACGTAAGGGTCCGTGGTCGTCTTCACGACCTCGGCCACGAGTGGCCCGGCCGGATCACCGTGGCTCTGGTCGCAGGGGGAGCCGTCAGGGCGGCTCAGCGGCGGCAGGGGATGCTCCCGCGGCGAGGGGAACCCCTGCACGAACAGGTCCAGCAACTCGACGGAGCCGAAACCGCCGGCCCGCCCGCTGCCCCGATCGCCCCCTGCCGCGGCGCCCGGGCCCGAGGTCGAACCCGGAAGCAGACCGGCCGGCAACACCGGGAAGAACGTCCCGCGGGCGACCGCGGTCTCCAGATCGCCGAGCAGGAGCTTGGTGTCGGGCTCATCACCGGACAGGTACCGGTCGAGGAGGGTCTCGTCCTCACTCTCAGCGATGATCCCCTCGACCAGGGCGGCGCGGGCGGAGGCGTACCGGCCGGTGAGGCCGGCCGGGGTCGCGAGTTCCCGGCGGCCGCTGCCCGGGTACTCCAGCACTCGCCCGGACAGCAGATCCACCAGCCGCATCGAGGCGCCGGCCTCCCGCTCGGGCAGGTAGGCCGGCAGCACGCCGGCCCCGAAGGCCCGTTGGCAGCCCTGGACGGCCGCCGCGAAATCGGCCCGGGGATGGTCGAGATGGGTGAGCACGATCGCGCGGGGCATGCCGACCCCGGCGCACTCCGCCCACACCATGCTGGTCGCGCCATCCACCCCGTCGACCGCGCTGACGACGAACAGAGCGGCGTCGGCGGCCCGCAGGCCCGCCCGCAGCTCGCCCACGAAGTCGGGATAGCCCGGGGTGTCCAGAAGATTGATCGTGAGCCCGCGGTGACTGACCGAACACAGGGTGAGGCTGACCGACCGTGCCGGGCGACGCTCGGGATCGGCATGGCCGACGTAGCTGGTCTGGGCGGTCTGACGGTCGCCGTTCTGGCGGTCCGGCGGCCCGGCGGTGGCGAGCAGACGGTCCACCAGAGCCGTCTTGCCCGCGCCGGTGTGGCCTACCAGGACGACGTTGCGCACATCGCACGAGGCTGATGACATCCTCGCCTCCTTGACTGGGAGGTAACGGCCTGTTCGGTAACGGCAGCGTCCTCCCCTGTTACCTGGGACACAAGCCCGAGGGCGGCCGTGGTCGGGAATGCGCGGATCGTGGCGGCTGTACTGTGAAGACCGCCCGAAGCCGGGCGCACGTGGGACGACCACGCGGACGACCACGCGGGACGACGGGACGGACATGCTCGCTAGCAAGGCACGACCGCAGATCCAGAAGTTGCTCGATCCGGTGAGCCAGTGGGCCGCCCGGTCGTCGGTGTCGCCGGACGCTGTGACGATCATCGGCATGGTCGGGGTCGCGGGCGGGGCTCTGGGGTTCTTCAGCCGCGGGGTGTTCTTCCTCGGCACCGTAGTGATCACGCTGTTCGTCTTCTCGGACCTGATCGACGGGGTCATCGCCCGCGCCCGCGGCATCTCCTCCAAGTGGGGGGCCTTTCTCGACTCCACGTCCGACCGGGTCGGTGACGGCGCGATCTTCGGATCGCTCGTCCTCTGGTACGCCGGCGACGGCGATTCCCTGCCGTTGGCGGGTGCGGCCCTGATCTGCCTGGTCGCCGGCTTGATCACCTCGTACGTCAAGGCCCGCGCCGAGGGACTCGGCTTCACCTGTGACGTGGGGTTCGCCGAACGGGGCGAGCGGTTGCTGATCCTGCTGGTCGCCGCCGGGCTGTACGGCCTCGGGGTGCCCTACCTCCTGCCCGCGGCGCTGTGGTTCCTTGTCGGTGCCACCATGCTGACGGTCGTCCAGCGGGTCGTCCACGTCTACCGGCAGTGGTACCGCGCGGGAGACCCGCCCTCCCCGCCGACGTCAAGGGCGGCCCCGGCCACTGCGTCCCGGACCACGGCTGCGTCCCGGGCCGCGACCGCCTTCGGCCCCCGCCGCAACGGCCGCTGAGCGGTCATCGAGACGATCCGACGAAGGGCCGAGCGTTGACGGCGGGCGTGCGGGCGACGGCGGCCGGGCGGTTCACCGACCTCGCCTACACGCTGGGCTGGCGCGGCGTCCGGCTGCTCCCGCACCCCGTGGCCGCCGCGGCGTTCCGGTTCGGCGCCGACCTGGCCTACCGCCGCGACGGGCGGGGGGTGCGCCGGCTGCGGTCGAACCTCGCCCGAGTGGCGCCGCCGGGAACCGATCTGGACCGGTTGACCCGGGCGGCGATGCGCTCCTACGCGCGGTACTGGCTGGAGGTGTTCCGCCTCCGGGAGATCGGTCTGGACCGCGTCGTCGGCCGGCTGCGGCTGCTGGACCAGTATCGGTTGTGGGATGCGCACGCCCGCGGGAAGGGGACCATCGTGGCGCTGCCGCACATGGGTAACTGGGAGCAGGCGGGCGCCTGGCTGGTGGCGAATGGCGTGCCGTTCACGACCGTCGCCGAACGCCTGCGGCCGGAGGCGCTCTTCGAGCGGTTCCTGGCCTTCCGCTCGGAGCTCGGCATGGAGGTCGTCCCGCTGACCGGCGGGCAGGCTCCCCCGTTCGACCTGCTCACCGAGCGCCTGCTGGCCGGGGGGATGCTCTGCCTGCTCGCGGACCGGGATCTCTCCCGCGGTGGGATCCCGGTGAGCTTCTTCGGCGCCACGGCCACCATGCCCGGCGGGCCCGCGGCGCTCGCGCTGCGCACCGGGGCGACGCTGCTGCCCGCCACGCTCTGGTTCGACCATGACGGGTGGAGCGGGCGGATCCATCCCGCCGTCGAGCCGAGCGACATCCCGACGATGACGCAGGGCCTTGCGGACGCCTTCGCCGCCGGCATCGCCGCGCACCCCGCGGACTGGCACATGCTCCAGCGGATCTGGCGCGACGACGGATGACGCCGCCGTGAAGATCGGTCTGGCCTGCCCCTACGCCTGGGACGTACCGGGCGGGGTCCAGGTGCACGTGCGTGACCTCGCCGAGACCCTGATCGCCGCCGGTCACCAGGTATCCGTCATCACCCCGGTGGACGACGAACGGACCCTGCCGCCCTACGCGGTGGACGCGGGCCGGGCGTTACCGTTGCCCTACAACGGCTCCGTCGCCCGGCTTCTGATGGGCCCGGTCTCGGCCGCCCGGGTCCGCCGTTGGCTGCGTGAGCACGACTTCGATGTCCTGCACGCCCATGAACCGACCGCGCCCAGCGTCAGCCTCCTGGCCTGCATGCTGGCCGACGGGCCGATCGTCGCCACCTTCCACACCGCCAACCCCCGGTCGCGGTTCCTCACCGCGGCCCACGGCGCGCTGCAGCCGTCGTTCGAGAAGCTGCGGGCCCGGATCGCGGTCTCCGAGGCGGCCCGGCGCACCCTCGTCGAGCATCTGGGCGCCGACGCCGTCCTGATCCCGAACGGGGTGGCGGTGCAGAACTTCGCCGGCGCCCGGCCCCTGCCCGGCTACGACGACGGGCGGCCCACCGTCGTGTTCCTCGGGCGCATCGACGAGCCGCGCAAGGGCCTTGACGTGCTGCTAGCCGCCCTGCCGGCGCTCGCCGCCGAGATCGACGGTGTCCGGCTGCTGGTGGCGGGGCCCGGTGACGGGGCGGCGGTGCGGGCCCGGCTGGAGCCCGCCCTGCGCTCGCGGGTCGGCCTCGTCGGCATGGTCTCCGACGCCGACAAGCCCCGGGTCTTCGCCTCCGGGCAGGTCTACTGCGCCCCGAATACCGGTCAGGAGAGCTTCGGGATCGTGCTGCTCGAGGCGATGGCGACCGGGACCCCGGTGGTGGCCAGCGACATCGACGCCTTCCGCCGGGTCCTCGATGACGGGCGCGCCGGCAGGCTGTTCGACGTCGGCGATCCCGCGCGGCTGGCCGCGACCCTGGCCCAGGTGCTACGTGATCCCGCCGGCGCCGCGCGGCTGGTGGAACGCGGTCGCGCCGTCGTCGCCGCCTACGACTGGCGGGTCATCGCCGAGCGGATCGTCGGGGTGTACCAGATGGTCGCCGGGGACATACGGGTGTCGGTCGCGACGGCGACGCAGCCGCCGGTCCGGGGCGACGCGAGGAGTGGGGACTGACCTGCCCGGTAACTGACCTGCCCCGGTACCAGAGCCACGTCACATTCGGCCGTTGGTTACGCTGCGCGGGATGACCGTCGTCGTGGTGGTGGTCGCCCTGGTGGTGGCGATCGCGACCTATCTGACCTGGCTGGCCACTCGGCTCGACCGACTCGCGGCCCGGGTCGCGGACGCCCGCGGCGGGCTGGTGGCGCACCTGGTCGCCCGCGCTGACGCCGCGCGCGAACTGGCCCTGCGGTGTGAGCTGGCCGAGCTGGGTGAGAGCGTGGCCCGGGCCCGAACGGCCTATCCAGGCCTGCTCGCCGGGGGGGCGTTGGACGCCGCCCTCGAGCAGAGCGAGAATGCCCTGAGCCGGGCGTTACGGTCCGCCGAGGTCGCCGCGGCCGGCCAGCACCACCCCGCCGAGCTGCATGCGGTCGACTCCTGCGCGGCCCGGGTCGCGCTCGCCCGGCAGTTCCACAACGACGCGGTCCGCGACCTGCGGGCACTCGCCGGCCGGCGCGTGGTGCGGATGGCGCACCTGGCCGGCCGCCGGTCGCCCCCCGGCTACTTCGAGATCGACGACGCCCTGCCGATCCGCGGCGAGGGCGTCCCTCGCGATGACCTGCCGGGGCTGGCCTCCTGACGGCTCGGCCGGTCGCGAGATCGCCGTACCATGGAAAACCGACCCACCCGCACGGGAACCATCCGGCGGGGTACCGGCATGCGGGTGCCAGACATGCCGGTACCCCGCGGCCCTGGCGACCCGACCCAGCGAAAAGAGACGGCACATCATGCCCGAGGGCCAGACTGCCCCCGCCGCCGGCCCGGCGATCGACTCCGCCCGGCAGGCCGGTACCGCCCGCGTCAAGCGCGGCATGGCGGAGATGCTCAAGGGCGGCGTGATCATGGATGTGGTCACCGCCGAGCAGGCCCGCATCGCCGAGGACGCCGGCGCCGTCGCGGTGATGGCGCTGGAGCGGGTTCCCGCCGACATCCGGGCGCAGGGTGGGGTGGCGCGGATGAGTGACCCCGACATGATCTTGGAGATCATCGAGGCGGTCTCCATCCCGGTCATGGCCAAGGCCCGGATCGGGCATTTCGTCGAGGCACAGGTGCTGCAGGCGCTCGGGGTGGACTACGTCGACGAGTCCGAGGTCCTCACGCCCGCCGACCCGCACCACCACATCGACAAGTGGCGCTTCACGGTGCCGTTCGTCTGCGGGGCCACCAACCTGGGGGAGGCACTGCGCCGGGTCGCCGAGGGCGCGGCGATGATCCGCTCCAAGGGTGAGGCGGGCACCGGCGAGGTGTCCAACGCCGTGGTGCACATGCGTACCATCCGGGCGGAGATCGCCCGGCTGTCGGGGCTGCCCGCCGAGGAGCTCTACGCGGCGGCCAAGGAGCTGCGCGCCCCGGTCGAGCTGGTCGCCGAGGTGGCCCGGCTCGGCCGGCTGCCCGTCGTGCTGTTCACCGCCGGCGGTATCGCCACTCCGGCGGACGCGGCGCTGATGATGCAGCTCGGCGCGGACGGGGTGTTCGTCGGGTCCGGGATCTTCAAGTCCGGGGACCCGGCGCGCCGCGCCCGGGCCATCGTCGAGGCGACCACCATGTTCAAGGACCCCGACGTTCTGGTGAAGGTCTCCCGGGGCCTCGGCGAGGCGATGGTGGGCATCAACGTCACCGAGCTTCCCCCGGAAGCCCGCTACGCCGACCGCGGCTGGTGAGTGGCCCGCGGATCGGCATCCTCGCGTTGCAGGGGGATGTGCGCGAGCATGCCCGGGCGCTCACCGAGGCCGGCGCGCGGCCGGTGGCGGTGCGCCACGCGGTGGAGCTTGCCGAGGTCGACGGGCTCGTCCTGCCCGGGGGTGAATCCACCACGATCGGCCGGTTGCTGCGCGTGTTCGAGCTGTTGGAGCCGTTGCGGGCGGCGGTGGCCGCGGGGTTGCCCGTGTTCGGTTCGTGTGCTGGCATGATCCTGCTTGCGCGGGACGTCGTGGGCGGCCGGCCGGATCAACCACTGATCGGCGGACTGGACATCGTCGTCCGGCGTAACGCCTTCGGCCGGCAGGTGGACTCGTTCGAGGCACACCTCGAGGTCGTCGGGGTGGCGGGGCCACCTGTGCACGCGGTCTTTATCCGGGCACCATGGGTAGAAAAGGCAGGAGACGCGGTCGAGGTCCTGGCCCGTGTCGCCGAGGCGCCGGTGGCGGTCCGCCAGGGGCCGCTGCTGGCCACCGCGTTCCATCCGGAGCTGACCGGTGATGCCCGGGTGCACCGGCTATTCGTCGACAGCGTCCGATCGTCCGGGTCCGGTCGATGATCGGGCGCAAGAGAGGCAGGTCATGAGCGGCCACTCCAAGTGGGCGACCACCAAGCACAAGAAGGCGGTCATCGATGCCCGCCGGGGCAAACTGTTCGCCAAACTGATCAAGACGGTCGAGGTGGCGGCCAAGACGGGCGGCGGAGACCCCGCGGGCAATCCGACCCTCGCCGACGCCATCGCCAAGGCGAAGTCGCAGTCCGTGCCGAACGACAACATCGAACGGGCCGTCAAGCGGGGTTCCGGCGAGCTCGCCGGTGGGGTGAACTACGAGGACATCACCTATGAGGCGTACGGCCCGGGCGGGGTGGCGATCCTCGTGGAGTGCCTGACCGACAACCGTAACCGGGCGGCGTCGGATGTCCGGGTGGCGATCACCCGTAACGGCGGCACGGTGGCCGACCCGGGGTCGGTGTCGTACCTGTTCAACCGCAAGGGTGTCGTGCTTATCGAGAAGACCGCCGGCCTCACCGAGGACGACGTACTGCTCGCCGTGCTCGACGCCGGCGCGGAGGAGGTCAACGACGTCGGGGAGGCCTTCGAGGTGGTCTCCGAGGCGACCGATCTGCACGCCGTGCGGGTGGCCGCCACCGGCGCCGGCCTGGCGGTCACCTCCGCGGACATCTCCTGGCTGCCGAGCGTGAGCGTGCCGCTGGAGGCCGAACCCGCCGCCAAGGTCCTTAAGCTCATCGAGGCGGTTGAGGATCTCGATGACGTCCAGAACGTCTGGTTCAATGCCGACATCTCCGACGACGTGATGGAGCTAGTCGGCAGCTGATCGTCTTCTCAGGCGATCTGTTGGGCGTGTCGTGGATGTCCGGTTGCGTCGCCGTCCCTAGAATCGAACGAATGTTCTTGTGAACGTGCGGTCGGGAGGGTGGATGCGGGTGCTGGGGGTCGATCCCGGACTGACCCGGTGTGGCCTGGGGGTCGTCGACGGTGGCCTCGGTGTCCGGGCCCGCCTGGTCGAGGTGGGGGTGGTGCGCACCCCCGCCACCGCCGAGGTCGCCGAACGGTTGTGCGCCGTGTCCGACGGCATCGACGCCTGGCTTGATCGCACCCGTCCGGAGGCGGTCGCGGTTGAGAAGGTCTTCAGCCAGGCGAACATGCGTACCGTGATGGGTACCGCGCAGGCCGGGGCGGTCGCCATCATGCTGGCCGCCCGGCGGGGCCTGCCGGTGGGTCTCTACACGCCCAGTGAGGTGAAGGCCGCGGTGACCGGCAGCGGCCGGGCGGATAAGGCGCAGGTCAGTTTTATGATCACCAGGTTGCTCGGGCTGACCGAGGCGCCACGCCCGGCCGATGCGGCGGACGCCCTCGCGTTGGCGCTCTGCCACCTGTGGCGCGGGCCGGCGCTGGCCCGGTTCCGTTCCGCCGCGCCGGGCGGATCCACCTGATGATCGCGTCGTTGGCCGGCACGGTCACCGCGCTGACCCCGCTGTCCGCCGTCATCGAGGTCGGCGGGGTGGGCCTGCTTGTCCACTGCTCGCCGTCGACGCTGTCGCGGCTGCGGGTGGGGGAGCCCGCCTCCCTCGCCACCACCCTGATCGTGCGCGAGACCGAGCTGACCCTCTACGGCTTCGCCGACGCCGATGCGCGCGACGTTTTCGAGATCCTGCAGAGCGCGGCCGGGGTCGGGCCCAAGCTCGCCCAGGCCGTGCTCGGAGTGCACGATCCCGACACGGTGCGCCGCGCCGTTGCCGAGGAGGATCTCGCGGTGCTGACGAAGGTCCCCGGTATCGGGCGCAAGGGTGCGCAGCGCATCGTCCTGGACCTGCGGGACCGGCTCGGTCCGCCGAGTGGTGGTGCGCCGCTGCCCGGCCCGCGCCCGACGCCGGGACCGGAACCGGTGCCGGCCGATGCCGTCGGGGTCGCGGCGACCGTGCGGGAGGCGCTGGTGGGCCTGGGCTACTCGGGTCGTGAGGCCGACGACGCCGTGTCCCGGGCGCTCGTGGTCCTGGCCGCGCCCGCCGGCGAGGGCGCCGCTGCGGGTGGCGAGCGTGCCCTCCCGGGCGAGGGAGACGTCCCGGGCAAGGAAGGTGCCCCGGGTTCCCGGGCCGGGGCCGGCGCGGGAACCGGCGGCGCCCCGCCCGACGCCGCAGCACTGCTGCGCGCGAGCCTCGCCGTGCTACGCAGGTGAGGGCCGTTATGACGCCGCCAGGCGGCGCGCGGCCGCGTCGGGCGCTGGTCAGCCGGGGCGAGGGTAGCCGGGGCGGCGGTCAGCCGGAGCGGGGGGTACGCC
>NZ_CDXDOR010000005.1:0-16549 GCF_978021225.1 Frankia sp. CeTa3Moorea
GGGCCGGGTGGCTGTGGAAGCGTGCGAGCGCCTCATACCCCGCGATGACCCCCCGTTGCAGATCCACGATCGGCTGGAAGAACAGCACGGGTTCGTCGGGATCGGCGAGAACCCGGCGTAGGTCGGGCCGGTCGTCGCCACGCGTCCCACCCCCGTCGCTGTTCTTCGACCGGCCGGGGGGACCCGCCCCACCGGCCGCGGGCAGCGTCCTGCCCTCGGCCGCGCCGCCGGGCGAAACAGCCGCGTCGCCGACATCGGGGCGGTCGCTGGACGGAGGTCCCGCGGGAATCCGCTGCCGAGTAATCATGCGCCGTGCACCCCCCTCGCATCGAAGCACGTCGCACCTGTCCTGTAAGTGATTTTCTTACCATCCGGCCGCGATGCCGGGTGCGAGTACCGTCCGGAGTTGTGAATCCTGCGCTCTTTTGTGCGACCAGCGGGTGGCGGTCGGATTTCCGTTCATCGTCCTTCCCGTGCCCTCGGCGCAAGATCGGCGGTTTCTGGGCGCCGGAGGCGTCGTTCATCGTTGATCCGTCGCCAAAACGGTCATTGCTCGCCAGGATTTTCGGGTGCCGACGCGAGGCGTGCGAGTAGTCCGAGTCGGCCGATGGAAATCAATCCAGCAACAACGGGGGTGAACTTTATTCGGCGAGGTGGTGCGCTACGATTACTCAAAGTGATCGAATGTGGAAGTGTGGGTGGCGTTCCGGGGGCGAGGTTAGGCTGAGGTAGTGGTATAGCTACCGTTCGCAGTTATTCGGGGGTGATTCGCGGCCGTTCGGGAGTACGATGACGGCCGCCGGGGCGGTGGCCCGTCGTGAGCGGACCCGTGCGGACCCGTGCGGACCCGCGCCGGATCGGCACCGGTCGGGCGGTCCAGGCCGGGTGGGACCGCTGCGGGGCCGCGGTCGGCCGCTACAGTCGGCCCATGAGGCTTGCAGTGATCGGCGGTGACGGGATCGGCCCCGAGGTGGTGGCGGAGGGGTTGCGGGTGCTGCGCGCGGTACATCCCAAGGTCGACATGACCGAATACGACCTGGGTGCCCGGCGCTGGCACGAGACCGGGGAGACGCTGCCCGACTCGGTGCTGGAGGAACTGCGCGGTCACGACGCGATCCTGCTCGGGGCGGTCGGTGATCCCGGCGTGCCCAGCGGTGTCCTCGAGCGTGGCCTGCTGCTGCGGCTGCGGTTCGAATTCGACCATCACGTCAATCTCCGGCCGGTGCGGCTCTATCCGGGAGTCCGCTCGCCGCTGGCCGGCGATCCGGCTATCGACATGATCGTGGTGCGGGAGGGCACGGAGGGGCCGTACGCGGGCGCGGGGGGTGTGCTCCGGAAGGGGACGCCTCACGAGGTGGCGACCGAGGAGAGCCTCAACACCCGGTACGGCGTCGAGCGCGTCGTGCGCGACGCGTTCCGGCGGGCCGATCGACGCGAGCGTCGCCACCTGACTCTCGTGCACAAGAACAACGTGCTGACCAAGGCCGGCGACCTGTGGTCGCGCACCGTGGCCGAGGTGGCGCCCGAGTTCCCCGACGTGCGCGTCGACTACCAGCACGTGGACGCGGCCTCGATGTTCTTCGTGACCGATCCGGGCCGGTTCGACGTCGTCGTGACGGACAACATGTTCGGCGACATCATCACCGACATCGGCGCGGCCATCACCGGCGGGATCGGCCTGGCCGCCAGTGGCAACCTCGATCCCTCCGGTGCCCACCCGAGCATGTTCGAGCCCGTGCACGGCAGCGCCCCGGATATCGCCGGCAGGCAGCTCGCCGACCCGACAGCCACCGTCGCCTCGGTGGCGATGCTGCTCGATCATCTCGGCCACGCCGAGGAGGCGGCGAAGGTCGAGGCCGCCGTCGCATCCTCCCTGGCGGATCGTGCCGCCGCGGGAGCGGCCCAGCTGTCGACCCGGGGACGCGGCGAGGACCTCGCCGCGCGGGCGGCGGGCTGAGTCCTCGCCACCCCGGTCCTCGCGCCACCCCGCCACGCCACCGGTGGAGGCCGGATGGTTGATCGCCGCGGGGGCCCTTCCGGTCCAGGTGCGTCGTGGTTATCCTCTACGGGAGCCGTAGATCCGGTAAGACGGCAGCCGACAGGGCCCCACCACGGCGAAGATCGGCGGATTCGTCATCTCCTGTTCGCTTCGTCGTACTTTGGCCTGGAGTCGCCGTGCCTATCACCCCAACCTCGAAGATCTGGATGAGTGGAGAGTTCGTCGACTGGGACGACGCCCGCATCCACGTGCTCAACCCGACCCTGCACTACGGGTGGGGTGTGTTCGAAGGCGTCCGCTGCTACGAGACGGCCCAAGGGCCCGCCGTGTTCCGGCTGACGGACCACATCGCCCGTCTCTACCGCAGTGCCAAGATTTATGTGATGGAGCCGTCCTTCACGCCGGAGCAGGTCGTCGCGGCGACGAAGGAGACCATCGCGGTGAACGACATCGCCTCCTGCTACATCCGGCCGCTGATCTACCTCGGTTACGGTGAGATGGGGCTCAATCCGTTGCCTTCTCCTGTCGAGGTCATGATCGCGGTGTGGCCGTGGGGCGCCTACCTCGGCGAGGAGGCAGAGGAGAACGGCGTCCGCGCGATGATTTCCTCCTGGAAGCGGAACGACCCGAACATCACGCCGCCGGCGGCCAAGGCGTCCGGGCAGTACCTCAACTCGTCCCTGGCGAAGGTCGCGGCGGTCAAGGCCGGTTACGACGAGGCGATTCTGACCAGCCCCAATGGCCACATCGCCGACGGCACCGGGGAAAACGTCTTCATCGTCTCCGGACGCAAGGTCATCACTCCGCTCCTCACGGACGGTCCGCTCGGTGGCATCACCCGCGCCTCGATCATGAGGATCGCCGCCGATCAGGGGTACGAGGTGATCGAGCAGCACATCGTGCGCACCGACCTCTATCTGGCTGACGAGGCGTTCTTCACCGGCACGGCGGCCGAGATCGTGCCGATCGTCGAGGTGGATGACCGGCAGGTCGGGAGCGGGAAGCCGGGCCCCGTCACCCGGGAGCTGCTGGAGATCTTCCACCGCGCGACCCGGGGGGAACTGGACCGATACCAGGAGTGGAACGAGTTCGTCCAACAATAACGCCGTGGCCGGCGTCGCGGGCGTTCGCGCGTTGCCCCGCGTCCCGGCCAGGGTCGTGAGCCCGGCCCCGCGTGGCCAGGCTCTCATAATGCCCACGCCGAAGCATCGTGTGCTCTGGTCAACACGGCCGGCGGGGCCTACCGTCGCGAGTAGCAGTTTTCACGAATGCACAAGCGTCGGGAGGGCGTCGTGCGGGTTTCGGAGGCTATGAGCTCCCTTGTTCTCATGATCGGCCCGGGGCACACGCTTCGCCAGGCGGCGAGGCTGATGGCGGCGCGCAAGGTGGGTGCCGCGGTCGTCCACGATGCGGACAGTGAGGGCTACGGGATCCTGACCGAACGGGACGTTCTGCGATCGATCGCCGCGGCTCAGGATCCGGATGTCGAGATCGCGGGCGACCATCTCACCCGCGATGTCGTCTTCGCGGATCCGGAGTGGTCCTTGGACGAGGCGGCTGCCGCGATGCTGCGGGGCGGTTTTCGGCACCTTATCGTGACCTCGGGCGGTGGCGTAGCCGGAATTCTCTCCATGCGCGACGTGGTACGTTGCTGGAGTAACTATCATGTTACGGTATGATATCTACCGTGTCGTACGCCGGGGATGCTTGCGGTCTGCCGCCGAATCCGATCCCGTCGTCCGGGGTAGCTGGGGAACATGAGGCAGGCGGACGGCGCTACGGTCACCGCATGCACGACAACGAGGCGGTCGCCCTGCTCCGAGCGACCACGCTGCTGAAGGAACTGCAGGAGGAGGACCTGTTGCGGCTCGCCACGCGAGCCGTCACGCGACGTTTCCGGCGTGGACAGGTTGTCTTCACGGAAGGTGAGCCCGCCGACACTCTTCTGGTGGTCGCCTCCGGGCGGTTGAAGGTGCTCACGAAGGCCGATGACGGCCGTGATCACGTTTTGAACATTGTCGGGCCACGGGAAACCCTGGGAGAACTCAACATCGTCGAAGGGGGTACCCGGTCCGCCGGCGTTGAGGCGCTCGAACCGAGTACTGCGCTGGTTCTCGACCGCACCGCGGTCTGGGAACTCGTGCGGGAACGGCCGGCCGTCGCCGAGCAGCTCATCCGAGCACTGGTGGCGCACGTGCGACGCCTCACCGGAGCGAATGCCGACCTCGTCTTCCTCGATCTGCCGCGACGCGTGGCCAAGTTGCTCCTGCTGCGGATGCGGGAGGCGGGGCGTCCAATGATCGAACTCGGCCTCACGCAGACCGAGATCGCCTCGCTGCTCGGCGGTTCCCGCCAGTCGGTGAACCAGGCGTTGCGCGAGTTCGAGCGGAGGACCTGGATCCTCTCGGAAGGTCAGACCATCACGATCCTGCAGGTCGACCGGCTACGCCGGTTTGCGGGGGACTGAGATCCTCCGCTGTGGCGCACGCCACATCCGTCACATGTCGGGCCTGTTACATCGTAGGCTTGTCACCCGGCGGCGAACCCGTCTCCGTCGCGCGCTTCGGTCGCTGACCCCTGGGGCCGGGCGCGTGGCGGCCCCAGGTTCCCGAACTCTGCTCGGTTCGGCGTGCCGGAGGTTGTCCGGACCGCTCGGCTCGGCCGGGGCGGAACGGCCCAAGATCCTTGCGGAGGGGCGCCCCGTGCGGCCATACGATCCCGATTCCCTGCACATCTATGACACGACATTGCGGGACGGTACCCAGCAGGAGGGGTTGTCGCTCTCGGTCGGCGACAAACTCGCGGTGGCCCGTCACCTGGACGATCTCGGTGTCGGTTTCATCGAGGGCGGCTGGCCGGGATCGAACCCGAAGGACGCGGAGTTCTTCACCCGGGCGCGCGGCGAACTGAACCTGACGACCGCCGTGCTGACCGCCTTCGGGGCCACCCGGCGGGCGGGCCGCGCCGCCGCGGACGATCCCCAGGTGGCGGCGCTTCGGGACGCGGGGACCTCGGTGGTCTGCCTGGTCGCCAAGTCGGATCTGCGCCATGTCGAACGTGCCCTGCGCACCACCCCGGCCGAGAACCTCGCGATGATCCGGGACACCGTCGTGCATCTGCGCGCGGAGGGAAAGCGGGTCTTCGTCGACGCCGAGCACTTCTTCGACGGCCATCGGGTGCATCCCGCCTACGCCCTTGAGGTCGTCTCCGTTGCGGCCGAGGCCGGTGCCGAGGTCGTCGTGCTGTGCGACACGAACGGCGGCATGCTCCCGGCGCGGATCGGCGCGGTCGTCGCCGATGTTCTCGCCACGACCGGCGCCCGGCTCGGTATCCACTGCCACGACGACGCCGACTGCGCGGTCGCGAACACTCTGGTGGCGGTGGAGGCCGGCGTCACCCACGTGCAGGGCACCGCAAACGGCTACGGCGAGCGGTGCGGGAACGCCAACCTGCTGAGCGTCATCGCGGGTCTGGAGACCAAGTTGGACCGGGCCGTGCTGCCGCCCGGGCGGCTGCGTGAGCTCGTCCGGGTCTCCCACGCGATCGACGAGGTCACCAACTCCGTGCCCGACCCGCACCGGCCGTACGTCGGGGCCAGCGCCTTCGCGCACAAGGCCGGCCTGCACGCCAGCGCCGTCAAGGTCGATCCGGACCTGTACCAGCACATCGACCCGGCGGTCGTGGGCAGTGACATGAGGATGCTGGTCTCGGAGCTCGCCGGTCGGGCGACCATCGAACTGAAGGGCCGTGAGCTCGGCCTTGACCTGTCGAACCAGCGTGAGGCGCTCGGACGGGTGGTGGACCTGGTCAAGGAGCGGGAGGCGGCCGGGTACGTCTACGAGGCCGCGGAGGCCTCCTTCGAACTCCTGCTGCGCGACGAGGTGGCCGGCCGGCAGCGGTTCTACACCCTCGAATCCTGGCGTGTCATCGTCGAGCAGCGCCCGGGCGGCGAGGTGGTCAGTGAGGCGACGGTGAAGCTCACCTCGCACGGCGAACGCCACGTCGCGACGGCGGAGGGGAACGGACCGGTCAACGCTCTCGACACGGCACTGCGCAACGCGCTGGAGAAGGCATATCCGGGGTTGGCCGATCTGGACCTGGTGGACTACAAGGTTCGGATCCTCGACGGCAAGCAGGGGACCGGCGCGGTGACCCGGGTCCTGGTGGGAACCAGTGACGGCCGCGAGTGCTGGGACACGATCGGCGTGGACGAGAACATCATCGCCGCCTCCTGGGCGGCCCTGGAGGACGCCGTCGACTACGGACTGCGGCGGCAGGGAGAGCGCCCAGACCCGGACGCGGCCTGACGCCGGGCCCCAACCCCCGGGAGCGGCCCCGCCCGGGCGTGGGTGCTCCCGTTGTACCGCCCGCGGAGCAGCCCGCCGCCGCGGGCCGGGCCGCCGGCTACGTGTGGTCAGTCCTGCGGGATCTCCTCCCACCACTGGCACCACCAGTCGCCGCCGACCAGAACGCGTAGCTTCGGGTGCCAGCAGTAGGTGATGTCCTTGTCGGCGTCCAGGTAGTACAGGCAGTTGTCGCACCGCTCGTCGCCGTTGGGTTTACCCCGCAGGATCGCGTCTTCGGCCAGGTGGCCCAGTTTGACGCTCAGTTCCTCGTCGATCGGCTTCGGCTCGGGTGCGCCGACATCGTAGACGGGGGTGGTGTCGGTCTCGCTCACCGTTTTCCTTTCCCTTTCCTCTGCCGGGTAACTTGCCGGGCAGCTCCGCGGTGATGTCGGCCGTCCGCGTCGGATCTGGTCAGTACGGGACAGCGGGAGCGGGTGGCTGCCATCCGCTGGTGGACCAGGCGCGGGTTCCAGCCTAATTCTCGGTCACTCGTCACCGTTCTGGCGAACTTGATCAGGCCCGGCCGTGGTCATGTCGGTCATACGAGTCATACCCGCGGTGTGGCGGGGCCGCCCACCGGCCGGTCGGGTCAGCTCCTTCCGCGGGCTCGGTACGGTCTGGGGGTGCGTATCGCGAGGTTTACCGATGGTTCGGAGCCTGGGTTCGGGGTCGTGGAGGGGTCGATCGAGTCGGGTACGGCCGTGATCTCCGGCATCACCCCGCATCCGTTCGGTCCGTTCTCCTTCACCGGCGTCCGCCGGGGGCTCGGCGACGTGCGGCTGCTCGCTCCCGTGCTGCCGAGCAAGGTGCTCTGCGTGGGCAAGAACTATGCCGACCATGTCCGGGAGATGGGCGGTGACACCCCGCCCGAGCGTCCGATCCTCTTCCTCAAGCCCTCCACCAGCGTCGCCGGCCCGGGCGATCCGATCACTCTTCCGTCGGACAGCGAGCGGGTCGACTTCGAGGGCGAGCTGGCGATCGTCATCGGCCGGCTGTGCCGTGACGTCCCGGTGGAACGGGCCTTCGAAGTGGTGCTCGGCTATACCTGCGCCAATGACGTGACCGCTCGCGATCAGCAGAAGGCGGACGGCCAGTGGACCCGGGCCAAGGGCCATGACGCCTTCTGCCCCCTCGGTCCCTGGATCGAGACGGATCTCGACCCGGCGGATCTGACCATCCGCACCACCCTGGACGGCGAACTGCGCCAGAGCTCCCGAACCGGCCTGCTGCTGCGCGACGTCCCCTCGTTGATCGCCTACATGTCGTCGGCCATGACGCTGCTACCCGGCGACGTGCTGCTGACCGGAACGCCCGCGGGCGTGGGGCCGATGTCACCGGGGCAGACGGTGGCGGTGACCGTCGAGGGCATCGGGACGCTCACCAACCCGGTAACGGCTCGCTAGCGCCCGCGGCGCGATCCTCCGCCGGGTGACTGCCGGTCGGGTGGCTGCCGGTCGTTCCCGATGCCCCAGCCACGGGACGTGACGGGGATGACCGGCGTGCATCGGCGCCCCGGCGCGCTGATGTGCTGTCTGCATGAGGTACAGTAGGCAGCGCCCGAACAGGGCCCATGGGGTATGGGGTAATTGGCAGCCCAACGGATTCTGGCTCCGTTAGTCTAGGTTCGAGTCCTGGTACCCCAGCTGCACCAGATCTGCCGCTCGGTCGAAACTGGCCGCTATACTGTACAGTGTGACACGCGCGTAAGCGCGTAAGTAAGAACCAGAGTCTTGGCCCCGTCGTCTAGCGGCCCAGGACGCCGCCCTCTCAAGGCGGTAGCGCCGGTTCGAATCCGGTCGGGGCTACACAGCGGTTTTATCTTCGATTCTTCGCAGAGGACGAGAGCTACGCCCTCGCACCAAGACGGACCATCGATGGCCCTCGGATTCCTCGCCGGGGGCCATCGTCATGTCGGGCGCGATCCGGGCCTACCGCACAACCTCGAACCGCAGCATGGCCGCGGGGTGGCGGGCCATCGTGCACGCGCGGCAGCCGCAGGACGCCGGGCCTCCGCGGCCGTGGACCACTTCGATCTCGGTGTCCGGGGTCGAGGCCACCAGGCGTAGCTGGGGGCACGCGACCCGGGCCATGACGGCGGTCAGCGCGGGATCGTCGGTGGCACCCGGCTGCGGCGGGCTGATCCGACCCACGGTCGACGGGGCGATCGCGGAAGCGGTCGAGGCTGTCAGGGCCACTGGGGCTGTCAGGGCCACTGGGGGCACGGTGTCCTCCTCCGTGGGGGGCTGTCTCGGGGCCACCCCGCGGACCACAGCCTGGCGGGGAGGGCGAGGTCCGCGCCATGCTCCGTTGAGCCCGGTACCAGGTGGTGCAGATGGCCTAGTCAAACCTGGGCACTGTCGCCATGCGACACCACCCTTGACAACCATGGTGCTCCAGCACCGGATCGGTACAAACTTGCGCGGATGTCCACCGTCAGTCCATCGGCACCCGAACGCGCACGGCGTCGGCATGGTAGTGCGCACGTGGGGCGCGCCGCCCGCCATGCTGGTCGGCTGCGCCCGCCGGGATCGGCACCGGAGCAGGTGGACGTCCTGCCGGGAGTCGCCCGGCGCATCACCTCGCTGCTTCCCCAGGGCCGCGGTCTTCCCATCGAGGACTGGACGGCCCGTCACACGTTGATGTGCCTGGTGCTGGCGATACACCTGCCGGTCATCGTCTGCTACGCGATCTGGCGCGACCTGAGCCTCGTGCACGGCTTTCTGGCGGCCAGTCTGCCGGCGCTGCTGTTCGCCTCCGCGGTGGTGCCCGGCCGCCGCCGGGTCCGTGCCCTGGCCGCCAGCCTCGGGCTGCTGTGCTGTTCGGTCGTCCTCGTCCATTTTTCGAGCGGCCTCACCCCGATGTACTTTCACTTCTTCGTGGTCGTCGCATTGATCGCGCTCTACGAGGAGTGGACCGTCTATCTGCTGGCGATCGCCTTCGTGTTCGTCGCCAACCTGGCGATCGGCAACATCATTTCGGCCGACGGGGAGCTGCTGGACAACGCCTGGCTGGTGGCCGGCCTGCATGCCGGCTTCATCTTCGCTCTTGCCTGCGCACAGATGGTCTTCTGGCACTACAACGAGCAGTCCCGCCGCCGGGTGGAGCACTACCGGCAGCAGCTCTACGAGGGTCAGCAGAGCCTGATGGCCCGGTTGGAGGAGACCGACAGGATCCGCAGCGACCTGGTCGCGACGGTGTCGCACGAGTTCCGCACGCCACTGACCGGTATCCGCGGAAACCTGCTGACCATCAAGCGCCGTCGCGACCGGCTCTCGGACGCCCAGCTCGACGATCTGCTCGATGCGGCGGTGAACTACTCCGATCGCCTCTCCCGCCTGCTGGAGAACATGCTCACGGCCGCCACGGCCACCGGCACGGACGAGACCACCATCGCCGATCTGCCGGAGGTCGTCCGGCACGTGCTCGCCACGCTCTCGTACACCGGGTCGCCGAGCAGCGTGACGGTGGATCTTCCGCTGGAGCTGCCGGTGCGGATGGCCCGACAGGCCCTCATCCAGGTGGTCGCGAACCTCGTCGACAACGCCCTGGTGCACTCCTGGCCGGGAGCGCCGGTACGGCTCATAGCCGGCCGGGTGGGCGACGAGGTCGTCCTGCGCGTCCGTAATCCCGGGCCCGATCTCGACCCCGACACCATCCGCCAGCTCTTCGAACCGTTCACCCAGCGGGACGGCACGGCGACCCGCCCCACGGACGGGGCCGGCATGGGGCTCTACGTCGTGCGACGCCTCGTCGAGGTACACGGGGGACGGCTGCGGATGTCCTCGGAGAACGGCGAGATCATCGTCGAGGTGGACCTGTGGGCGGCGACCGGCCTGGCGGCGCTCGCGCCGGAGCCTGAGGCGGAACTGCCGGTTCCGATGCCCCTGCCGCGCAGTATCCGGGTCGACGAGGAGCCGGGTAAGCCACGGCTTACCGGCGGGCCGCTCGCTGGTCCCCGGGACGACATCCGCTCGTTGCCCATGGACCGTCTCGGCTGAGCGGGGCGGGAAGACCGTTCCTCGTGCCGGGCTGATCCCCGTGCCGGGAAGGCGCCGGGACCTGCCCAGGCGGCGGCCCGATGGTCAGGCGTTCAGTTCTTGGCCGTCGATGTCGGGGTCGGGGCCGGGGCGGACGCCGGGGGCTTGGTGCAGGCCAGGGTCAACGTCACCGTCGTGGAATGGCGTGGGCGCTGTCCGGTGGGGGAGTACGCCGACACCTTGCTGGTCTCGCCGTTGGCGCACGACCCGTTGACCGCGGTGGAGGTGAAACCGGCGAAGCTGAGCTGCCACTTGGCGTCCGACTCGGTCATTCCGATGACGCCGGGTACCTGCGCGCAATCCTCGACCTGCAGGTTGATCGTGGTCGTTTTGGCGATCTTTCCCGACTTCGGGGACTGCTGCGCGACGGTGTCGACCGCACCGGCACCGTAACACCCGAAGGCCTTACTGAGGTGCGTGAAGCCCGCCGACCTCAGGGTGTTCTCCGCCGTGGTGAACGAGCTGCCCTCGGTGTTGGGAACGGTCGCCGTGCCGTCGTCGGTGGGCGACGGGGACGGGCTGCTCCGCGCCGTCGGGCTGTTCGTCGGCGTGGCCCCTGTGGGGCTAGCCGCAGCCGCCGTACCGGCGCCGGGGGAGGGAGATCCCTTCGCGCTGGGCCGCGGGGTCGCCCCGCCCCCGGAGAGGCTCGTCGGGTTGACCCCAACGGCCACGCCCGGAGCGGCGGCTCCGCTGGTTCCGAAGCCGGAACCGCCCGAGGCTGCCGCGGCGGACACCCCGGCGGGACCGTCCGCGCTCAGTTCCGCGCCGGTGCCCCCGCTGGAGGCGAGCGCCCAGCCGCCGGCACCGGCGACGAGGGCGACGACAAGACCCGCACCCGCCGCGATCCGGCTACGCCGCCGCCGGTCGGCGGCCGCCCGCGAGGCGGCCACGGCCCCACCGATCGGGGGGCCGGGTTGGTGGTTCGCCGGGATCGCCGACATGACTGTGTTCGTGTCCGCGGCCGGAGCGTCGGAGCGGGCCGGGATCCGCAGCGCCGGCTGTATGCCGGTCGGGGCGTCACCGTCCCACCCTCCCCGGCCGCCGGTGGCCGGGGCCATCCGGGTGCGCTCGACGCCGCCATCCCGTCCACCGGTCTTCGTGCCACCGGTCTTCGTGGCGGTGGTCAGCAGACTGCCCGCGATCTGCGTGTGCTCCAGGTCGGACCAGTCAGGCGCGGCGGATGCGCCGACCACGCCTCCCGTGCCCGCCGCCGCGGCCACGGCGGCGGAGCGCACCACGCGCTGCGTTCCCGTGGCGGGGGAATGATTGTCGGCCCGGGCCGCGGACGCGCCGGCGAGTGCGGAGATCTGGATTCGGTTGTCATGGTCGGCATGGCTGCCTGGCCTGGACGCGTAGCCGGTCCCCCAACGGCTGGCCTCGAGCGCCTCGGCCAGGTCCTCGGCCGCATCGGCGGCGCTCACGGGCCGCTGCCTCGGGGACTTGGCGAGCATTCCGGCCAGCACACCCCACACCGGCGCCGGCACACCCTGAATGGGCTGGGGCTGTTTTTCGCGGTGCGCCTGCAGGAGCTCGGCCGGGTTGGGGGAGTCGAACGGCGGCGAACCCGCGAGAAGCTCGTACAGCACGACTCCCGCCGAGTACACGTCCGCTGCCGGGGTCGGTGGCGCGCCCGTGCTCAGCTCGGGGGCCATGTAGAGCGGGGTCCCGATCGGTCCTGTGGTGCTGGTCCGGGACGAACCATTGATCATCTGGGCGATCCCGAAGTCGGTCAGGCGCACGATCGGATGAGCCGGATCGGAGGTGTCGATGAGTATGTTCTCGGGTTTGACGTCCCGGTGGACGACGTCGGCGGCGTGCACGCTGTCGAGCGCCCACAGGGTGCCGACGGCGAGCCGGACCGCCTCCTCCACCGGCCGAGGCCCGAACTCGCGCAGATGGGCCCGCAGGTCGGGACCGTCAACCAGATCCATGACTATGGCGAGCACGTCGGGTTCGTTCACCAGATCGCGTACGGCGACGAGATCCGGGCTGTCGAGGTCGATCAGAAGGTTCCACTCACGCAGGAAGCGTTCCACGATCTTGGGATCGTCGGCGAGCTCGGGGCGCAGCACCTTGATGGCCACGGGAGCACCGTCCGAGACGGCGGCGCCCCGCCAGACCTGGCCGGTCGTACCCTGCCCGAGTATCTCGTGCAGCACGTACCGCGAACCCAGTTTGCGCACCGCGCGTTGTCCCCTTCGTTGGCGCCGCCCGGGGCGGCCGAGCCTACGGCGGCGCCGCTGCGGGCGGCGGCGGCCCGTGGGCGGAGCCCGGAGCGTCATCCGGACGAGCGCATCAGTGCGCGGGCGAGCTGTATCGCTTGCACTAGATGCCAATACCCGCATGGGTCATCCGGCCTACTGTTCCGATCATCCGAGACGGACGACTCGAACAGGCTACGACGTAGGGCGGCGAAGCCGCGCGGCGGGGGATACCCCTGCGCGGTAGAGCCGCCGCCCGCCACCGGCAGATGTAGCCCGGGCAGTCGCGGGCGTGGGGTCCGAATGGGGGATTCAAAATGGCGAATGGCAAGAACGGCCGACGAAAAAGGTCTGGTCGCGTGTTTTGTGGCCGAGGAAAAGTTGTGGCGGTCCACCGTTGGTGACCGACGTCCGGTGGTCGGCGGTTGGTGGCGGGTGGATGCAGGCGGGTGGGTGTGTCAGCCGACGGTCGGTGTCGAGAGCCGGGCCGCCGCGGCGAGGACCGCCGCGCCGTGCCGGCGTCCCGGCGACCGGGTGAGCCGCTCCACTGGCCCCGACAGGGACACTGCCGCGATCACTGTTCCCGGGCCGTCGTGCACCGGGGCGGACACGGACGCCAACCCCCTCTCGCGTTCCCCGATGCTCTCCGCCCAGCCACGATCGCGCACCCGGCGGAGGACGGCTTCGTCGAACAGGGCTCCGGCGAGCAGTTCCGGCTCGGGATGTGCCGCGAAGGCGAGGAGGACCTGAGCGCCGGATCCCGCCGTCATCGGGAGCGTGGCGCCGACGGGCACGGTGTCGCGCAGGCCGCTGGCGCGTTCGGAGGCGGCGACGCAGTGGCGCAGGGCCCCGCGCCGCACATAGAGCTGGGCACTTTCTCCGGTCATCTCGCGAAGCTCGGTGAGAACCCGGCCGGCCCGATCCAGCAGGTCCCACGGCAGGGGGGCCGGGGTCCCGGCGGCGAGCCGCGGCCCGGGGACGAAGCGGCCGTCGGCGGTCCGGCCAAGGAGGCGGTGGACCTCGAGAGCGTGTGCCAGCCGATGCGCCGTCGCGCGGGTGAGCCCGGTTCGGGCCACCAGATCAGCGAGTGACGCCGGTCCCGCCTCGACGGCGGTCAGCACGAGGGCTGCTTTGTCCAGGACTCCGACTCCGCTAAGCTGTTTCACACATTGATACTGTCATCCCACATCATGAGACACCAGGCTGTGGGGCAGGGAAGCTCATCGCCACGCCAGAAGAGGGGAGAATGGGTCGACCATGGGGCGCACACTTGCGGAAAAGGTCTGGGACACCCACGTGGTGCGGCGCGCCGATGGCGAACCGGATCTGCTGTACATCGATCTGCACCTGGTTCACGAGGTCACCTCGCCGCAGGCGTTCGAGGCCCTGCGGCTGGCCGGGCGGCCCGTGCGGCGTCCGGAGCTGACCCTCGCCACCGAGGATCACAACGTCCCCACCACCGACACGCTGGCGCCGATCGCCGATCCGATCTCGGCGGCTCAGGTGGAGGCGCTGCGGAAGAACTGCGCCGAGTTCGGGGTGCGGCTGTACCCGATGAACGACCCGGGCCAGGGCATCGTGCACGTCGTCGGCCCACAGCTCGGGCTGTCCCAGCCCGGCATGACGATCGTCTGCGGTGACAGCCACACCTCCACCCATGGCGCGTTCGGGGCGCTGGCTTTCGGGATCGGCACCAGCCAGGTCGAGCACGTCCTCGCGACCCAGACGTTGCCGCAGCGCAGGCCGAAGACGATGGCGATCACCGTGGCAGGCGACCTGCCCGTCGGGGTCACCGCGAAGGATCTCATCCTGGCGATCATTGCGCGGATCGGCACCGGCGGTGGTGCCGGCCACGTCATCGAGTACCGCGGTGCGGCGATCCGGGCCCTGCCGATGGAGGGCCGGATGACGGTCTGCAACATGTCCATCGAGGCCGGCGCGCGCGCCGGGATGATCGCGCCCGACGACGTCACGTTCGAGTATCTCGCCGGGCGGCCGCATGTCGCCACCGGTGCCGCCTGGGAGGAAGCGGTGGCCTACTGGCGTAGCCTCGCCTCCGACTCCGACGCGGCCTTCGACCGGGAGGTCGTGATCGATGCCGTGAGCCTCACGCCCTACGTCACCTGGGGCACCAACCCGGGCCAGGCCGCACCGCTCGGATCGCTGGTTCCCGCGCCCGCCGACTACCCGGACGCGGCCGCGCGGGCCTCGGTCGAACGAGCGCTGACCTACATGGGCCTCACCCCCGGCATCCCGTTGTCCGACGTCGCCGTCGACACGGTGTTCATCGGATCGTGCACCAACGGGCGCCTGAGCGACCTGCGCGCCGCCGCCGACGTGCTGCGCGGCCGGCGGGTGAGCGAGGGGGTCCGGGTCCTGGTCGTTCCCGGCTCCATGGCGGTGAAGGCGCAGGCCGAGGCGGAGGGGCTCGACGAGGTCTTTCGGGCTGCGGGAGCGCAGTGGCGCAGCGCCGGCTGTTCGATGTGCCTCGGCATGAACCCCGACACGCTCCGGCCCGGCGAGCGCAGTGCCTCGACGTCGAACCGCAACTTCGAAGGCCGGCAGGGGCCGGGTGGGCGCACCCATCTCGTCTCGCCCGCGGTCGCCGCGGCCACCGCCGTGACCGGTCGGCTGACCGCTCCGGCGGATCTGTAGCGCGCCCGGCGTGGATCGTCGGTCCACGCACGACGGCGACCGTCGTTCATCCACGACTTCTTCGAGAGGGGAGCGTTTCCGCGATGGAGGCGTTCACGATTCACACCGGGCGCGCGGTGCCGCTGCGCCGCAGCGACGTCGATACCGATCAGATCATTCCGAGTGAGTGGCTCAAGCGGATCGAGCGGACGGGGTTCGGCGCCGGCCTGTTCGCGCAGTGGCGCGCCGACGACGGCTTCGTGCTGAACAACCCGGTGTACGCCGCGGCGTCGATCCTGCTGGCCGGCCCGGACTTCGGCACCGGTTCCTCGCGGGAGCATGCCGTCTGGGCGCTGCAGGACTATGGGTTCCGTGCCGTGCTCTCGCCCCGGTTCGCGGACATTTTCCGCGGCAACGCCCTCGGCAACGGGCTGTTGCCGGTGCAGCTGCCGGCTGAGACGGTCGAGGCACTCACGTCCGCCGTCGAGGCCGATCCCACGATCGAGATCACTGTTGATCTCGTTGCGCGCGAGGTCCGGGGCGCGGGGCTGGTGGCCACCTTCGACCTCGACGACTTCACCCGCTGGCGGTTGATGGAGGGGCTCGACGACGTCGGGCTGACCCTTCGCCACGAAGAGATGATCACCTCTTTCGAGGCTGGCCGGCCCGCCTGGTCGCCGACCACCGCCTAACGCCCGGGGCTGTCACCCGGTCACCGGTGTCCGGGTGCGCCGGTTCCCGAGTACGCACCATCCGCCGGGACAGGGTCGGATCCGGTCCCGGTCGAGGGTTCACGGTGGCGCGTGTCATATCTCACATTCGGGAGGGTGAGATGGGTGGCGGGTGCATCGGGGGGAATTGATCGTCTCCGAGGGGGATGAATCGACTGTCGCGGCTGGCGTCCGGGCAGCTACCCATCGGAGTGGCATCGGCGAGGCCGAGGGCATCCGGCTACCAAAGGGTGACATTGCGCCCAAACCGAAAGGCAATTCTCGCTACTGAACGTAATGAATCTGCCGAACGGGCTATGCCGGCCGGACCCTACGCATCCCGTCGCCCACCGGAGCGAACCCGTTGACGTGCGGGTTTGTGTGACGCGACACGCTCACGGGAATTGCCCTCGACAGTGGAGATGCCTACGGTGCAGCGCAGTGTGATGCCCGATCTGCTCCCCACCCCGCGCCCGCGGGGGGCGTCCGGAGGTTGTTGTGAACAAGTCCCAGTTGGTTGACCGCATCGCCCAGCAGATCGAGGGCGGGCGGTCGAACGCCACCAAGGCCGTCGACGCGGTGTTCGACGCCATTCAGGAGGCCGTCGCGAGCGGAGAGAAGG